>NZ_PKUB01000022.1 GCF_002868845.1 Desulfuromonas sp. | reverse complement strand
GGCGTCCCCTCAGGACGTTCCGACCATAGACCCGCAAACGAGGTGGACCGTTCGTGCTCCGGCACGTTCGGGACGAACCCTCTCTCTTCAGGGCAGCACTGGCTTGTGATGATCCGTCACAATACCGGGTGCGGGTGGCCCTGTCTCTTCACAACAATCCAATCACCATCTCTCTTCGGGCACACTGCTGCCTGGCTGCCTTCCTATCTCCGCGACAAAAGTCTCTTTTGTCTGCCCACTCCTTTGTCACGCCTGCCGCAGGAACCCCAGCTGATCCGGGTCCACACTCTTCTTTATGGGGGAGGTGGATCGTTTCGGCACGACTTCAACCTGCAAAGGAGGCTGCATGTCGGACGAATGGCAACGCCAAATCAGAGAGTTTGTCAACACGATCGACAAACTCAAGCAACACGTCAACCTCACCCCCGGCGAAGAGGAGGTCCTGCGCACCACGAAGACCACCTGGGGGACCACCCCCTACTTCGCCTCCCTGATGGACCGTTACGATCCCGCCTGTCCGATCCGAAAACAGGTGATCCCCTCGATCCAGGAGCAGCAGAATCGCTACGGCATGAGCGACTACCTGATCTGGAAGGAGAATCGCGACACCGAAGAGAAGCGCCCCGACAGCATCGCCCGCCAGTACGTCGACCGCGTTGCCTTCACCGTGACCCAGACCTGCGGCATCTACTGTCGCCACTGCTTTCGCAAGGAGCTGGTGGTCGACGGCGACCTTCAGCTCAACTTCGACGTCGACGAGGGGCTCGCATGGATCGCAGCCCACCCCGAGGTGCGCGACGTGCTGGTCACCGGCGGCGATCCCTTTCTGCTCTCCGACGAGCAGCTCGAATACCTGATCCGCAAGCTGCGCGAACTGCCTCACATCGAGATGATCCGCTTCGGCACCCGCCTGCCGATCGTGCTGCCCCAGCGCATCACACCCGGCCTGAAAAAGGTCCTCGGCGCCTATCACCGCGTGCCGATCTGGGTCAACACCCAGTGCAACCACCCCGGGGAGATCACCGAGATCACCGCCCGGGCGGTCTTCGACCTCCTCTCCTGCGGGGTCAACGTCGGCAACCAGGCGGTCTTGCTCAAGGGGATCAACGACGACGTTGAAACCTTCCGCGCCCTGCACCAGAAACTGCTCTCGGTTCGCATCAAGCCCTACTACGTCTTCTACTGCGAACCGGCCCCCGGAATCGACCACTTCCGCACCCCGGTGGAAAAAGGCGCCGAGCTGATCCGCGATGCGCTGCGCGGCCACACCACCGGCCTCGCCCAGCCAATGCACGTCATCGCCACCAACATCGGCAAGGTGCCGCTGATGCCCGACTACTACATCACCGGCAAGGATGCCCAGTGCTATCACCTGCGCAACCACAAGGGCGAGGCGACCTCGATCCCGAACATGCCCGAATCGTCCGGGTCTGTCTGAAAACACTTGAAAGCGCTTAAATGGGGAGGGACACCATGATCACCTCGAAGAAATCGGACCTTGGCGGCACAGAAGAGGCCCTGACCGGCGGGGAACCCTGCGAGTGGCAAAGGGAACTGCAGCACAACGTCACCACGGTGGAAGGGCTCGAGGAATACCTCCCGCTGACCCCGGCAGAGCGCCGCGACCTGGAACAGGTCACGGCCGCCCACCCGATGAACATCCCCCGCTACTACCTGGAGCTGATCGATCCCGGGGATCCGCACGACCCGGTACGCAAGATGGCGGTACCGGCCACCGAGGAACTGATCGTGGCCGGCGACATGGGAGCCACGACCGGCGACCCCTATGGCGACGACAAGCACGACAAGGGCAACGGCATCCTGCACAAATACCCCTACACCGCGCTGGTGGTGACGACCGAATACTGCTCCATGTACTGCCGTCACTGCTTCCGCAAGCGCATGGTCGGCCTGCCCAACGATCAGACGGTGAAGAGCTTTCGCCAGGCCGCAAGCTACATCGCAGCGCACCCCGAGATTAAAAACGTGGTCATGTCGGGCGGCGACCCGCTGCTGCTGCCGACCAGCGCCCTGAAAAGCATGCTCTCGGAGCTGCGCGGCATAAAGCACCTCAACTACGTGCGCATCGGTTCGCGCGCCCCGGTGGTCTTTCCGATGCGCTTCTTCGATGACGAGTTGATCGAACTGCTCGCAGACTTCAACCGCGAAAAGCCCCTCTACCTGCCGACCCACTTCAACCACCCCAGAGAGATCACGCCGACCGCCCGAGAGGCGGTGCGGCGGTTGCGCAGCGCCGGGGTGACGGTCAACAACCAGGCGGTTCTGCTGCGCGGGGTCAACGACGCGGCGGATACCCTGGCCGAACTGATGGACGGGCTGCTGCGGATCGGCGTCAACCCCTACTACCTTTACCAGTGCATGCCCGTCACCCGCGTTCGTCACCACTTCCAGGTACCGCTCAAGGAGGGGGTCGACCTCGTCGATGCCGCACGCGCCAAAATGGACGGCTACGCAAAGCGCTTCAAGTTCATCATCGGCCACGACATCGGCAAGCTCGAGATCTGCGGGCGCATCGACGACAAACTGATCCTCAAGCAGCTGCATGCCCGCCCTGGGCACCAGGACGAATCATCCCGCATGCTGGTGCGCAGGCTGACGGACAACGGCGGCTGGCTTGACGACCTGCCTGAGTGCTCACTCTCCTCCTGAGGGGAAGAGGGCCCATCCCTTGATGACAGGCGGTTCCGCCTCCTGTTCATTTTCAGCGAAGACAATGTAAATACGCATTCTCCCGAAAAGCCCCCAAACTAAAACAACGAAGGGGGATGCCACCCGGCATCCCCCTTCCATCATTCCTATTCAGCTATTCTCGGGGTTGGTCTATCCGCCCACCACCTCGGTCCGGGTAAAGACGGCACGCAGGGCGATCCCCTGCCCTTCGATGTTCTCCCTCGCCCCCTCCTCGCGGTCGACGAGGGTGACGATGCCGACCACCTCGAGCCCTTCCTCGCGGGCCCGCTCGACCGCCTTGATGGACGAGCCGCCGGTCGTGGTGACGTCTTCGACGATAACGACCCGGCTGCCGGGGGGAAGGTTCTTGCGCCCCTCGAGCCACTGCCCGGTGCCGTGCCCCTTGGGCTCCTTGCGGATGATGAAGGCAGCCGTCGCATGTCCCTCGAGGCAGGCGGCGATGCTGGTGGCGGTGGCGATGGGGTCGGCGCCGAGGGTCAGGCCGCCGACGCCGTCGATGGGACCTGCGAACTGTTTCACCTCGTCCCAGAAGGCCTTGCCGACGAGGAGGCCGCCGCGGGCGTGCAGCGTCGTCTGCTTGCCGTCGAAGTAGAAGTTGCTCTTGCGGCCCGAGGCGAGGGTCACCTCCCGCTCCTCGTAGGACAGCTCGCGAACAATCGCGATAAGTTATGCGCGGTCTTCCTGGGTCATGGCATCTCCTCCGGAGAAATGTCTAAAAACAGGGGGTTGGGTTTTAAGTTTTAAGCTTTAGGTTTAAGGGTTTCTTGCTTCAACTTGACACCTGTCACTTAACACTTCTTTTCAAAACAGCCCCAACTGGCTGTCGTCCTTGAGGCGCGGGAACTTGACCGGGTACTTGCCGCTGAAGCAGGCGTCGCAGAAGACCTTGTCGCTGCCGGCACTGGCGCCGGCGGCGTCTCCCATCCCCTTCAGGGAGAGATAGCCGAGGCTGTCTGAGGTGACGTAGCGGTTGATCTCCTCGATGGAATGGGAGGAGGAGATCAGCTCCTTGCGCGTGGGGGTGTCGATGCCGTAGAAGCAGGGGTAGCTGGTCGGCGGGCTGGAGATGCGCACATGAACCTCCTTGGCGCCCGCGTTGCGGATCATCTTGATGATCTTGCGCGCCGTGGTGCCGCGCACGATGGAGTCGTCGATGACGACCACGCGCTTGCCCTGGATCACCTCACGCACCGGGTTGAGCTTGATCTTGACCCCGAAGTGGCGGATCGACTGCTGGGGCTCGATAAAGGTGCGGCCCACGTAGTGGTTGCGGATCAGACCGAGCTGGAAGGGGATGCCCGACTCCTCGGCATAGCCGATCGCCGCCGGCACCCCCGAATCGGGGATCGGGATCACCACGTCGGCGTCGACGGGATGCTCGCGGGCGAGCATCCGCCCGAAATCCTTGCGCACCCCGTAGACCTGCTTACCGAAAATGATGCTGTCAGGGCGGGCGAAGTAGATGTGCTCGAAAATGCAGGGGGTCGGCCGGACTTCCTGAAAGGGGCGGTACGACTTCAGCCCCCGCTTGTTGACTACGACCATCTCCCCCGGCTCGATCTCCCGGATAAACTCGGCCTCGATGAGGTCGAGGGCGCAGGTCTCAGAGGCGACGATGTAAGCGCCGTCGAGCTTGCCGAGGACGAGGGGGCGGAAGCCGTTGGGATCGCGCACCGCGACCATCCGGGTCTCGGTGAGAAAAACGAGGCTGTAGGCGCCCTTGACCCGCTGCAGGGCCTCGGCGATGCGCGCGGAGAGGGAGTCGCTCTCGGCCCGCGCCAGAAGGTGGATCAGGACCTCTGTGTCGGCGACGGTAGAGAAGATGGAGCCCCTGTGCTCAAGCTCGTTGCGCACTTCCCGGGCGTTGACCAGGTTGCCGTTGTGAGCCACCGCAATGCTGCCGCGCTGGTAATCGACCATGATCGGCTGGCAGTTATTGAAATCGTTGCCGCCGGCGGTGGAATAACGAACGTGGCCGATGGCGCTTTTGCCGGGAAGACTCTCGAAGATGGAATCGCGCTTGAAAACGTCGGCGACGATGCCCATCCCCTTGTGGGCCCGCAGCCGGACCCCGTCGGAGGCGACAATCCCGCAGCTCTCCTGGCCGCGGTGCTGGAGGGCGTAAAGCCCGAGATAGGACAGGTTGGCCGCCTCGGGGTGGCCGAAGATGCCGAATACGCCGCACTCATCGTTGAACTTGTCAAACATTCAGACTGCTTGCTCCTCTGCGCCCGAGGGGGGGCGAATCCCTTGGAAAAACAAACGGTTTCCGGCCATCCTTGCCGCGGCCGCGATCGGCCTCAGTTTATCACAGCCATGGAACGGAAAGATAGCCTTCCCGATTCATTAAAGAAGTTCCTCGCGGATAAAACGCACCGCGTTCTGGTAGAGCCACAGTCCCATCCCCTCCTCGGGCAGGTCCTCCTCCCGGGTCCAGCGGGGGTGGTGGGTGCGGTGAACGTACGCCTCGGGGTGAGGCATGAGTCCGAACAGGCGGCCGCTCTCGTCGCAGACCCCGGCGATGGCGTTCTGCGAGCCGTTGGGATTGAAGGGGTATTCCATGGTCGGCCCTTCGTACCCGGGATCGGAGTACTTGAGGGGAGCCAGGTGCCCGGTCTCGATCCTCTCGAGGGCCTGGGGGGATTCGGCCACGAACTTGCCCTCGCCGTGACGCACCGGAAGGTAGATCCCCTCCAGGCCGCGGGTGTAGATGCAGGGCGATGCAGAATCGGCCTTGAGGTAAGTCCAGCGGTCTTCGAAGCGGCCCCCGTCGTTGAAGGTCAGGGTCGCGCTCTGGCGCCGGTAGTCGCCGTCGAGAGCCGGAAGCAGCCCCATCTTGACCATCAACTGGAATCCGTTGCAGACCCCCATAACGAGCTTGCCGGCCTCGATGAAGCGGCGCACCTGGTCGATCAGGTGCCCTCCCCCCTTCACCGGGGCGTTGAGCAGCCGGTTGGCCCCGGCCTTGGCACTGCCCAGGTCGTCGCCGTCGAGAAAACCGCCGGCCAGGTTGAGGAAGTGATAGTCGTCGAGACGGGCCCGGCCGGCCAGCAACTCGGCGATATGGACAATATCGGCGACGTCGGCGCCCGCGATTCGGCAGGCGTGGGCCACCTCGCGCTCGCAGTTGGTGCCGTTGCCGGCGATGACGATTGCTCGAACTTGCTTGGACATGACTACAGCTCCTTGAGTGGCGACTGCCAGGCCTGCTTGAGGTCATCGATATCGGAGCGGACCAGGATTTCCCCGGCCAGACCGGTGATGCGCAGCTCGGCGTCTTCCCGGACCGCCCCGAGGGGGGAAAGGTCGCACTTGGCGAAGAGGGCTTCGAAAGCGTCCTTGTGTTCGGGCCGCACCGTCACCAGGAACCGGCTCTGGGATTCTGAAAAGAGAACCGCGTCTTCCCGCATTTCCCAGTCGGTCATCACCCCGCGCAGGTCGACGTCGAGGCCGAAGCCGCCGGCGAAGGCCTTCTCGGCCAGGGACACGCCGAGGCCGCCGTCGGAGAGGTCGTGGCAGGAGGCCAGCAGCCCCTTGGCCTGAGCCCGGTTGACCGCCTTGAACAGCTTTAACGCGTACGGGCCGTCGACCCGCGGGACGTTGCGCCCCAGCTCGCCGAGCATGGCGTAGTATTCGGAGCCGCCGAGTTCGTTGCGGGTGATGCCGAGCAGGTAAAGGAGGTCGCCGGGGCGCTTGGCGTCCATGGTGACCGCGCGTCGCACGTCGGCGATCTTGCCGATGACCGAGAAGAGAACCGTCGGCGGGATGGAGATCTTGGTGTCGCCGATCTGGTAGTCGTTCTTCATCGAGTCCTTGCCCGAAATCAGCGGAACCCCGAAGGCGACGCAGTAGTAGTAGAGGGCCTGGTTGGCCCGCACCAGCTGGGCCGCCTTGTACTCGCCGTCGGGGGTCTTGTCGCTGAGGACCGGGTCGCACCAGCAGAAGTTGTCGAGGCCGGCGACATGCTCGATGTCGCCGCCCACCGCGACGTAGTTGCGCAGCCCCTCGTCGATGGCGCAGGCCATCATGTGGTAGGCGTCGATGTCGCTGTAGCGGGGACAGATGCCGTGGGAGACGACGACCCCCTCGAAGGAGTCGAGCAGGGGCCGGAAAACGGCGGCGTCGGAGGGACCGTCGTTGGCCACTCCGGTAAGGGGTTTGACGACGGTGCCGGCCTGCACTTCGTGATCATAACGCCGCACCACGCTCTCCTTGGAGCAGATGTTGAGCTGCCCCAGCAGGTGCTGCAGGGTGGCCTCCATGTCGAGGGGCTGTGGCTGGGAGGGCTCTTTGAGGTCGGGGGCCTGCCAGCGGGCGGGGATGACCATCTGCGGCACGCCCTCATGGAGGAACTCCATGGAGAGGCAGGTCACGGTCTTTCCCTCGTAGAGGCAGTGGAAGTAGCCCGAGTCGGTGAAGGTGCCCAGGTCCGTCGCCTCCACGTCCATCTCGGCCGCCAGGGCGATAAACTCTTCGAGCTTCTCCGGCGGCACCGCCATGGTCATGCGCTCCTGGGCCTCGGAGATGAGGATCTCCCAGGGCTGCAGACCGGGGTACTTGAGGGGCGCCCGGTCGAGGTGCATCTCGAAGCCGCCGGTATCCTCTGCCATCTCGCCTACCGAGGAGGAGAGCCCCCCGGCGCCGTTGTCGGTAATGGAGTTGTAGAGCCCCTTGTCCCGGGCGATAAGGAGGAAGTCGAACATTTTTCGCTGAGTGATCGGATCGCCGATCTGCACAGCGGTCACCGGGGAGCCCTCGTGAAGCTCCTCTGAGGAGAAGGTGGCGCCGTGGATGCCGTCCTTGCCGATGCGGCCGCCGGCCATGACGATGTGGTCGCCGACCTGGACCTTCTTCTCGTGGCAGGGCTTGCCGTTCAGCTCGGCGGGCATGATGGCGGCGGTGCCGCAATAGACCAGGGGTTTGCCGGCGAAGCGCTCGTCGAAGACCAGCGATCCGTTGACGGTGGGGATGCCGCTCTTGTTGCCGCCGTGCTCGACCCCCTCGACCACCCCTTCAAAGATGCGCCGCGGATGAAGCAGGCGCGCCGGAAGGGGCTTGTCGAAAAATGGCGATGCGAAGCAGAAAACGTCGGTGTTGAAGATCAGCCGCGCCCCCATGCCGGTGCCGACGCCGTCGCGGTTGACCCCGACGATGCCGGTCAGGGCGCCGCCGTAGGGGTCGAGGGCGCTCGGGGAGTTGTGGGTCTCGACCTTGAAGACCAGACTCCAGTCGTCGTTGAACCGGATCACCCCGGCGTTGTCCTTGAACACCGAGAGGCAGAAGTCCTTTTTTCCCATCTTTTTGCGCACGTCGCGGGTGGCCCCGACGATGTAGGTCTTGAACAGGGAGTCGATGGTCTCGAGCTTGCCGGCCTCGTCCCGGTACTCGATCTTCGCCGAGAAGATCTTGTGCTTGCAGTGCTCGCTCCAGGTCTGGGCGATGGCCTCCAGCTCCGCATCGGTGAGGCGGGCGCCGAGGCCGGCCTTCTTGCGCGCTGCGATCACGCCGGGATCGGCGATGTGGGCCTGGATGGTCTTCATCTCCTCGAGGTTGAGGGCGAGCATCCCCTCGCGGCTGATGGCCAGCAAGTCCTCGTCGGAGACCTCCAGGTCGAGGTGGCGCACCGTAGGCTCGGCGCCCGAGGTCACCCGGGGGATGGAGACGGGCAGGCCGCGCTCGGGGTCGAACTCCTCCCGGGAGACGATCGTCCAGCGCTGGATCAGGCCGTTGCCCAGAAAGCCGGAAGCGATGCGCTCGGCGTCCTCGCGGCGCAGCTTGCCGCGCAGCAGATACTGCACCGACGTGTAGACCCCCTCGCCCGGACCGAAGGGACGCCCCGAAATGTACTGGATCGCCTCCCTGGCGGTGCGCCCGACATTGTCGGTCACTCCGGGCCGGAAACCGACCTCGATGAGGATGTCGAAATCCCGCGCCAGAGGAGCGTCGACCGCCGCCTCCTGGATCACCGGGTCCGAGAAAGGCCCGCGGGCCGCAGCGGCCACCTCCTCCTCGCTCAGTTCGGCATCGACGGTATAGACATCGATGGTGCGGACCCCGTCCAGCTCCAGGCCGAGGTGATCGCGGATCTCCTTTTTGACCCGCTCCCCCCGGGCGTCGAGCACCCCGTCCTTCAGTCCCACGACTATGCGCCAAGCCATAGTTCTCTCCCCGGCGTTACTGCCGTTGATTCCCAAAAAGAAAGGGCAGGTATCTCGACTCCCCCTGCCCGGCTTCCAGTTCTACAATCCTCGTGAGGTTCGATCGGCCTTGATTGCACCCTGCCGCCGCCCGGTTTGCGGAACGATGGTTGCTCTGCGATGCGTCGCGATAGGTGGTCACAGCTCGAGACATCCTTAGAGGTTGGCCCCAAAGGGCCTGTTTTAAAATGGTTTTCCTAGGCCGCAAAGCAGGCGCTGACACGATCCTGAGTGCCGACGTGCAGCTGCGGTCCGCAGAGATTCTGGCCCCCCAGAACTTCCCGGGCGGCGTCTTCGGCGAGGCGGGGGTCGTTGTTGGTCTCGCTCAGATGAGCCAAAAAGATCGCCTCCAGACCGTCCCAGAGCAGCCCTTCAAGCAGCTGGGCCGAGGCCCCGTTGGAGAGATGACCGTGGTTTCCGCGGATGCGCTGCTTGAGATGCCAGGGGTAGGGTCCATCGCGCAGCAGCTCCTCGTCGTGATTCGATTCGAGAATCAGCACCCGGCAGTCCCGAAGGCGGTCGGCAACCAGCCGGGTGGCGATGCCGAGGTCGGTGGCGACCCCGACCTTCCCCTCCCCGGCCTGCAGAACGAAGCCCACGGGGGAGGCGGCGTCGTGGGTCAAGGGGAAGGCCTCCACGTGAAGGTCCCGTAGAACGATCTCGGAGCCGACCTCGAATTCGCGCAAATCGTCGATCCGACCCAGGCGGGGCAGCGCACGGCGGGTCTCGGGGTGAAGATAGACGGGCAACCCGAAACGCCTCGCCAGCGGTCCGACGCCCCGGCAGTGATCCTGGTGCTCGTGAGTGACCAGCAGTGCGTCGAGATCGGCGGCGTCCACCCCGATCCCGGCCAGCCTGGCCGAAAGCTCCCTGGCCGACAGGCCGGCGTCGATCAGGACGCGGCTCTCGGGGGTTTCGATATAGACAGCGTTTCCCTTGCTGCCGCTGGCCAGTAAACAGACGCGCAAAATCCCTCCTCGCTCCTTGGCGGGCGATGTTTATATAGCGAACTTCGCCCTGCCCTGCAAGGGAAAACACCATTTTCCGGGGAGAAAATCCCCCTGCCCCTCCCTGACGTCCCTCTTCTTGGACCTGCATCATGAAACCCCGCTCCACAGCTTCCGCCGTGTCGGCATTCCGTCCCCGGACCCGTCCTCCGGAACGGCCGGTTTTTACCGTTGCATTATTCCCGGTCTGCGATACATTTTGAGGCGTCCTTCCGCCTTGTCCCGTTACGCTGCTCTTCCCTCCTCCTCCGGGCGATTTTCCGCCGCGCGGTGCGGCATGTGAAAAGGGGTTGACGCCTCCGGGGCGATTCGCTATCATCCCGCGGTGCTTGGCCTAATGAGTCACACCATATATATAGGTGCTTCTCCCAATCTAACCACTTTCAAGGAGGATTCCCCATGGCTACCAAAATCGCGATCAACGGCTTCGGCCGCATCGGCCGCAACGTTCTGCGCGCCGCCAAGGACATGCCCGGCATCGAGATCGTCGCCATCAATGATCTGACCGACGCCAAGACCCTGGCCCACCTGCTCAAATACGACTCGGTGCACGGAGTCTTCAGCGCCGAGGTCGAGGTCGCCGACGACGCGATTGTGGTGGACGGCAAGCGCATCAAGGTCCTCGCCCAAAGAGACCCCGCCTCCCTGCCCTGGAAAGAACTCGGCGCCGACATCGTCATCGAGTCGACCGGACTCTTCACCAGCAAGGAAACCGCCGGCAAGCACATCGCGGCCGGCGCCAAGAAGGTCATCATCAGCGCCCCCGGCAAGAACGTCGATCTGACCGTCTGCATGGGGGTCAACGAGGCCGACTACGATCCGGCCAGCCACAACATCATTTCCAACGCTTCATGCACCACCAACTGCCTCGCCCCGGTGGCCAAGGTTCTGCTGGAGAACTTCGGCATCGTCAAAGGCATGATGACCACCATCCACGCCTACACCAACGACCAGCGCATCCTCGACCTGCCCCACAGCGACCTGCGCCGGGCCCGCGCCGCGGCCCTGTCGATGATCCCGACCACCACCGGCGCCGCCAAGGCGGTCTCCCTGGTCCTGCCCGAACTCGCGGGCAAGCTCGACGGCATGGCGATCCGCGTGCCGACCCCCAACGTCTCGGTGGTCGACCTGGTGGTCGAGACCGAGAAGGACGCCACCGCCGGGGCCGTCAACGCGGCCCTTCAGGCGGCCGCCGAAGGGCCGCTCAAGGGCATTCTCGGCTACACCGAAGCTCCCCTCGTCTCCTGCGACTTCAACGGGGCGGCCGTCTCCTCCACCGTCGACGCCATGAGCACCAACGTCATCGGCGGCAAGATGGTCAAGGTCCTCTCCTGGTACGACAACGAATGGGGCTACTCGAACCGGGTCCTCGACCTAGTCGAGTACATCGCCGCCAAGTAGGCCGGCGGCTCAACGGGCAAGGGGGCAGGATCTGACGGTCCTGCCCTTTCCTTTTTCCCAACCGCTGCGGAGACAGAACATGCTCAAAAAAATGACCATCAACGACGTGGACCTCAAGGGAAAGCGGATCTTCTGCCGGGTCGATTTCAACGTGCCCCTCGACGACGGGGGAAAGATCACCGACGACACCCGCATCGCGGCGGCCCTGCCGACCATCAGGGCCATCCTTGACCAGGGCGGCCGCCTGATTCTCGCCTCCCACCTCGGCCGCCCCAAGGGCCAGGCCAACCCCAAGTACAGCCTGGCCCCGGTGGCGCCCCACCTCTCCGCCCTCCTCGGCCGCCCTGTTTCCATGGCAAAGGACTGTATCGGTCCCGAGGTGGAGGCCATGGTCGCCTCCCTCGCCGAAGGAGAGGTCCTGCTCCTGGAAAACGTCCGCTTCCACTCCGGAGAGGAGAAGAACGATCCGGACTTCAGCCGCTCCCTGGCGGCACTTGCCGACATCTACGTCAACGACGCCTTCGGCACCGCCCACCGGGCCCACGCATCGACCGAAGGGGTGGCCCGCATCCTCTCCCCTGCCCTCTCTGGCCTGCTCATGGAGAAGGAGATCCGCTATCTCGGCCAGGCCCTCGCCAACCCGAGGCGGCCCTTCGTCGCCGTTCTCGGTGGAGCCAAGGTGAGCGACAAGATCACGGTCATCGAGAACCTGCTCGCCAAGGTCGACACCCTCGTCATCGGAGGGGGGATGGCCTACACCTTCCTCAAGGCCAAGGGATACGGCATCGGCACATCCCTCCTGGAGGAGGACAAGCTCGGACTGGCCAGGGACCTTATGGCCAAGGCCGCTGCGCAAAACGTGGAGCTTCTGCTTCCCGTAGACCACGTTGTGGCGAAGGCGTTCAAAGCGGACGCCGAACACCGCACCTGCGGCAACGACGACTTCCCGAGCGACTGGATGGGGTTGGACATCGGGCCCAAAACGGTGGAAACCTACGCCGGGGCACTGAAAAAGGCCGCCACGGTCGTCTGGAACGGGCCCATGGGGGTCTTCGAATTCAAGGCCTTCTCGACCGGAACGTTCGCGATGGCCGAAGCCCTGGCACAATCCCGAGGGGTCTCCATTATCGGAGGGGGCGACTCGGTGGCCGCCGTCAACCAGTCAGGCCTCAACGACAAGATGACTCACATCTCCACCGGCGGAGGGGCCTCTCTCGAGTTCCTGGAGGGCAAGGCCTTACCGGGTATCGTCGCCCTTTCCGACAAGGATTAGATCTCCCTACCGATTTTCCGCAAAGGAGGATGACCCCATGCGCAGACCTTTTATCGCCGGCAACTGGAAGCTCCAGAAAACAATCGGCGAGGCCCTTGAACTTGTAGAAGCCCTGAAGAAACAGGTGGCGGGCGTCGATGGCGTCGATATCGTGGTGGCTCCCGTTTTCACGGCCCTGACCAAGGTCGCCGAAGCACTGGACGGAAGCAACATCTCGCTGGCAGCCCAGAACTGCTACACGGAAAAGAGCGGCGCCTACACCGGGGAGGTCTCCCCCCCGTTCCTCAAGGACGCCGGCTGCTCCTACGCCATCGTCGGCCACTCGGAGCGGCGCCAAATCTTCGGAGAGACCAGCGCCTTCGTCAACGCCAAGGTCAAGGCCCTGCTGGACGAGGGACTGCAGGCCATCTTCTGCATCGGCGAAACTCTTCAGGAGCGCGAGAGCGACCAGATGTACGACGTCCTCTCCGCCCAGGTCAAAGAGGGCCTCACCGGCCTTGATGCGGCCGACATGCAGAACGTGGTCATCGCCTACGAGCCGGTCTGGGCCATCGGCACCGGCAAGACCGCCAGCAACGAGCAGGCCGGCGAGGCACACGCCTTCATCCGCGGCCTGGTCCGGGGCCTTTTCGATGAGGAAACCGCCGAGGCAGTTCGCATTCTCTACGGCGGCAGCGTCAAGCCGGGCAACGTGGACGGCCTCATGGCCCAGCCCGACGTGGACGGCGCCCTGGTCGGCGGAGCCAGCCTGCAGGCCGACGATTTCGCCCGGATTGTCAAATTCGAGCGGGCCTGATGTTTTTCCTTTTCTCCCCGGAAAAACTGTGATAGATTTCTCAGCTGGAAAACGACATACCTTTTGAGGAGTTTGCGAGGACCATGACTTATTTTCTGATCTCTGTTCACATTATCGTTTGCATCGCCCTGATCGTCATCGTGCTCCTTCAAGGTGGCAAAGGCGCGGAGATCGGCGCATCCTTCGGCGCCGGGGCCAGCCAGACCGTCTTCGGGGCATCAGGCAGCCGCGGCTTCATCGGAAAAATCACCGTCAGCGCTGCAGTCATCTTCATGCTCACCAGCCTTACGCTGGCCTACTTCTACGGGCAGCCCGGCTCAAGCAGCATCATGCCGACCGCCGTGGCACCCCAGGCCCCCGCAACTCAGGAGGTTCCGGCCGCGATCCCGACCGAGCCGAAACCGGCCGCCGAATAAAAAAACCAGACAAGCCGGTATTTAATATTGACACCGGCAGAGCAAATAAGTATAAATATTTTCCCTTTGCCGAAGTGGTGGAACTGGTAGACACGCCGTCTTGAGGGGGCGGTGACTTAACGGTCGTGCGAGTTCGAGTCTCGCCTTCGGCACCAGTTAAAAAGCCCCAAACATGGGGATCAAGAAAGGCCCGACCGTCAGGTAGGGCCTTTTTCTTTTTCAATCCCCTGATCAGCGCCTGCATCTTTTGCCGCTGCTGAACATTGACGGCTTTCAGGATACCAGCTCCCCTCAGTACATCATCGGGGCCCCAGGGGGAAAAAATCACTCCGGGAATATCCCGCCTTAACCTTTTAGCCCACCCAACCGACTTGAGTACTTGAATCTTTGTTCGTTTTTGAGTTTAATGTGGCAAAGGAATCGGCTCTCGCCTTTTTCAAGAAACAGCCCTTTTCAAAACGAGGATCTAAACGCATGTCCTTTACTGGCGACCTGGAGCACCTGCCCATTGTTGACGTCGTTCAACTGCTGCATTCGACCAGGAAGTCGGGCACCCTTTGCGTCAAAAGTGGCAAGGGGGAAAGTCAGCTCGTTTTCAGGGACGGCTTCATCGTCAGCGCCAATCATTCCAAGAACAATATCCGCATCGGCCAAATCCTTGTCGAAATGGAGTTCATCACCACCGAAGTACTGAGAAAAGCGCTCGCGGCTCAAAAGGCTGCCGGGAAGAATAAAAAACCTCTCATAGCGACTTTGATTGAAGACGGTCAAATCGACAGGGATGATGGATACAAGGGCCTCGAATACCTGATCGAGATGACCGTCGTCGAAATACTGACATGGAAAAGCGGGACGTTCATCCTCGATGTCGATTCGATAAAAGCATCCGACGAATATGAATATTACCCTGCGAAGTTTGACCAGGATTTCAATCTGGACACCCAGAGGGTATTAATGGATGCCCTGCGAATCTACGACGAGAAGAAACGGGACGGCGAAATCGGTGACGAAGATTTTTACATCGAAGACGCCTTTGAGGAAGCGGACGAGCCCCTCCTTCCCGAGGGTGGCAACGAAGACCAGGAAGATGCCGATCCTTCGCTCTCTGCCGTCGACCTCGGTCTGGCAGACCTCGACCTGCTGGAGCAGAAAATTCCGGATGTGTTTTCCAGCCTCGGAGGTCTCGACCCGGCAGAAGGCCATGCCACCAAAGTGAGCAAGGCCCTCGAAGGCCTCGCCGTCGGCGATCAGCAGAAACTCGTATCCTTTTTGGAGGGGTTCCCCGAAGTGGCCACCGGCGCCGGCAGAGCCATGAAGGGACCACGGACCCGCCCCCTCATCCTCGTCACCGAAGACGAATTCTTGGGCCATGCCGCCGAAACGATCTGCAGGCACGAGGGTATCGGCGTTACTCTCATCGGCGATGAACTGGACCTGACCCCCGCTTTGGACCGGTCTCTGCCAGCCGGCGCCGTGCCCCTTCTCGTTTTCGATGGGCCCCTCGAGGCGAAGGATGCTTTATCCCAGGGGAAAAGAGCCGCCCTTCAGACCCAGCTCGCAGAGATATTCCCAGAGTCCCCCATCGTTCGATTCGCCCCTCCGGACGATCTCCGATCCTCCCTGCAAGCCTATCGCGATGGCATTGCAGCGGTGATTCCCAGGCCCGCCAGAGGTGAAAAAGACGAAGCATTCGCCGAGGACACCATTGAGTTCCTTGAGGCTTTCCATGCCTATTTAAAAAGGCCGTCCGAACCGAAGAACGGGCAGGCCGGCACCGAACTGCTGGGCGCTGTCGAATCACTCCGGGGCCTCAAAGATGCTTCGGAGATCTCCTTCGTGCTTCTTCGGCGTGCGGCAGAGACGTTCGAGCGGGCGATCACTTTCATTGTCGGCAGAAACGAACTGCTCGCCGAGAAGGTGATCGGGGTCGGAGGAGAGGCCGGCAAAGGCAAATCCAATTCCCTTGATCTGAGAATCCCCCTGACAGGCTCGAAGGCCGCTCTCCGCCTGGTCGAGACCGGGGGCCTGTTTTTCGGGGAAATTGTCGACAACCAGTTCACGAGACCTCTATTTGAAGCCATCGGACCGCCCCGGCATTCGGAGGCCCTCCTTCTGGCGTTGAAGATCCATGGCAAGCCCGTCGCCCTCATCTATGGGGACTCCGGGCAGAACGCGCCTTCACCCTTTCCGGGGCCGGACCTGGAGATCCTCGCGTCTCATGCGGGACTGGTTCTGGAAAACGCTCTTTGCCGCAAACAACTCAAAAAGGTCTCCCAACAGTAGACCGGATTTTTGCTCCTATTCGACAGACCAAAGGGGGTTGCAATGAACATAAAGACCTTGAACCAGATCCTAGAGATCGCCTTTGAAAAAAGGGTTTCGGATGTTCATTTCGAAGTCGGCAACCCTCCCTTCTTCAGAGGGCGCGGACAGCTGGTTCGTTCCAAACTCCAGAACCTGGCCCCCGAGGATACCCAGTTCATCGCCAGCTGCATCATGGAGCACAACGGACGCACGCTCCCCGATGCCCTCAGGGAAATCGACACATCATATTCCCTGCCGAACGGCGGTCGGTTTCGAACGAGCATTTTCCGGCAGAGGGGCCATGTCGGCATTGTCATGCGTGTCATCCCGCCCCATGTCGCCAACTTCAAGGACCTGCACCTCCCCCCAGTGCTCGGCGAGATTGTAAAGGCCCCGAACGGCCTGATCCTGGTCACGGGCCCGACCGGCAACGGCAAATCGACGACCCTGGCCTCGATGCTTCGCTTCATCAACGAGAAGTTCAATTACAATATCGTCACGATCGAAGACCCCATCGAATTTCTCTTCGCGTCGAAGAACTCCTGCATCATTCAGAGAGAGGTCGGCATCGACACCGAAGATTTCAGCACCGCCCTGAGAGCCTCCCTGCGAATGGACCCGGATGTCATCATGGTCGGGGAGATGCGCGACGCCGAAACGATCGAGTCCTGCCTCAAGGCGGCCGAGACGGGCCACCTCGTCCTTTCGACCCTCCACACCCAGAATGCCGTCTCGACCATCAACCGCATTGTCGGCAACTTCCCCCCGGAGGGACAGGAAATTATTCGTCAGCGACTGGCCGACATCCTCGTGGCAACCGTTTCCCTGCGCCTCATCAAAGACAAGAGCGGTGAGCACATCCTGCCGGTCGTCGAGGTGATGCGCTCGACAACGACCATCCAAGCCTGTATTCGGGAAGGACGCCTCGAGGAGATCAGAAAACACATCGAGAATGGCCGGGCGCAGTATCACATGCAGTCCATGGACCAGCACCTGATTCACCTGTGCAAGCAGAAGGTCATTACCCTGGAAGAGGCCAAGCGGGTGAGCAATTCGCTCGACCTGGAACGAAAACTGACCTTTACCAGCTAACGAAGGGCCGGACGGCGGGAGAGAGGCTCTATAGCGGTGGTGGTCCCGCTTCAACAAAAAAAGACCCGGTCCGTCACAGACGGGCCGGGTCTTTTTTATTAAGGAAAGGACCTCGGAGAGGCTCAGTGGTCGTGATAAAGCTCGTTGCGTTTCGGGCAGGTGCAGATGCAGTATTTCCCGAAGTTCATCTGATGCTCACAAGACTCCTTGTTCAGGGGCTTGATGTAGACCAGATTGTTCCCCGGGCACTGTTCAGCAGAACAATTCCCCTTCCCCTCGCCACAGGAGCAGGAACAGGCATCTTTGCAACGGGAGACTTTTCCTGGGACGGTATCCATCTCTTGCTTCCCTCGTATTTCTTCGGCCAGCCAATGCTCTACACCAGCGCTGCTCAATAATCTATAGCTGTAGAGCAACACCTGTGCCAAAAACAGACCGACCTGCGCCCCCTCCCCCTTCCTTGCTCTCTTTCAACGGCGAAAACGGTTCGAGATTCAATTTTTCCTTTTGATACCAGAAAGATACCTCCACCCTAAATCCAAAGCCCTGTACCGTGCAGGCGCCAGACCTTGGGCATAACCCTTCCGTGCTTGAACCGCAGAGCAACGTATTACCCCTGCGATTGGGGGAAATCTCCCTACCCACAAGGGGATTTCCCCCATTAATATGATGCTATAAAAAACCCGGCCAAGTGGCCGGGCAGTCATTCCTCAGCGCAACCCGCTTCGAGTTGCATCTTACCGGAATAGCGATATGCTCCTCATGAACCCAACGGGAGGTGGACCGATGCGCTCCTGGACAGTGTCTCTGGCCCTGCTCTTTTTTGGGGCCGCAGCTGCAATAGGCTTTGAAGGCCCCTCGGCCGATATTGGCCGGATCCTTTACGATTCACCGAAACTGGGCAGCAGCGGCAATAGCTGCTCATCCTGCCATCCGGTCAGCCGCGGACTGAAGAATATCGTCCGCCTGAATGACGCATCCCTCAAGACAGCCATTAATGCCTGCCTCCAGAGCGCCCTTTTGGGCCGGCTCATGGATGGGGAATCCACGGAGATGAATTCACTCCTTCTTCACCTGCGCTCACGCCAGGAAAACTAACACCCACATCCGCAGTTGTGGCAGACCTTTCTGTTGCCGTCTTCGGGCATGACCGTCTCGGGCGCAAAGGCGACCCTGTTGACCCCTCTCCGGATATCCTCGAAGATGTTCCGGTTGGGACTGGTGCCGATGATGTGGCCGAGGCAGAGGTTGCCGATCCCATCCCGCGGTGAACGCAGCCGCACCGTATTGAGAAGATCTCCGTAGCCCCTTATGTCAAGCACCGTCCCCGGCTCACGCAAAACGCGCACCACGACCCGGAGCGGAGCCAGCTCGGTCTGCAAATCCCCAAGAAAAGCGTCCAGTGCATCCTCGTCCAGGTCCTGGCGCCAATCGCTGCGAGGAAAACTACGGCCATAAAAAGCCAGAGTGATTTCTTTAGTCTGCATGATTCATCCCGGAGATGGGTGTTGCTTTTGTTCAGAGTGAATGGATCCAGGAGGTGTCGCCGCTGCCCTGCCGGAGCACATCGGGCCGATCGCCGAGCAGACTGATGACCGATGAGGGATCGCCGAGAAGGATTCCCCCGTCGACCACCAGGTCAAGAACCTTCCCCATGGCGTCTTCGATCTGGGCGGGGTCGTGGTAGGGTTCGTCCCCGGCAATGTTGGCGCTGGTCGTGACGAGAGGATGCCCGAGTTCCCGGACGATTGACAGGACGATGGGATTGTCGGGAATCCGTACCCCCACCGTCTTCTGCCGGGTCGTCAGCAGATCGGGAACGGTCCGAGTCGCATCGAGAACGAAGGTGTAGGGCCCGGGGAGTCGCCGCCGCATGGTTTTAAATGCGAAATTGCTCACCTGGGCATAGTTGGCGGCATCGGAGAGATCGGCGCAAATAAAGGAAAAGGGTTTGCGGGGATCGCGCTGCTTGATCTGGTAAATCTTCTTGACCCCCTTCCTGTTAAATATGTCGCAACCGATCCCATAGGTGGTGTCGGTAGGATAGGCGATGACCCCTCCCTGCCGAAGGCATTCCACCACCTTTTGAATATGCCTACGTTGCGGGTTTTCAGGATTGATGGACAAAAGCATGGTGAGCACCTATTCAGAGATGGCCCCAACGCACATTTTCAGAGCAGGTACTTGAGCTCGTCGATGTCCTGCAGGGCGGAATAGATTCTTTTCATCTGGTCGTAACTGTGCAGTCGGACCAGAACCGAAACGCAGACATAGCTCCCCCGGCTGCTCGGTCGGGACCTGACAGCATCAAGGGGGACGGAAACGACTGAACCGATCGCCTTCCGGACGGTAGCGGAAAAGTCACCCTCGTTCGGGCCAAAGGCCTTGAACTGATGGTCGCAGGGGAACTCGAGCAGGTCTTCGCCCTGGGGATTTTTCTCCACCTTCACCCTCCGCCGGTTATGCCGGTGTGACCGAAACCGCCACCGTTTCGGACGGTTTCATCGAGAGCCTCAACGCTTTGAAGAACGGCCCGGCGCACAGGGGCGATGACCATCTGAGCGATACGGTCCCCTGGTGCGATGGACACTTCCTGCTGACCGTGATTAATAACGATAACTCCGATCTCGCCACGATAGTCAGCGTCCACCGTCCCCGGGGAATTAACGAGGCTCAGGCCTTCCCGGAGCGCCAGCCCGGAGCGGGGCCGAACCTGCCCCTCATAACCGACAGGAATGGCCATGGCAATGCCGGTGGGAACGAGCCCACGCTCGCCAGGAGCGAAAGTCAAAGGGACTTCAAGGGCTGCATGAAGATCCATGCCGGCAGCCAGGTCGGTCATGTAGCGGGGAAGAACGGCCTGCCTGCGAAGGGTTTTCACGCGGATGGTGATCGGTTCCATACTCGACAACTCCCCTTGGGGCCCCGAGAAGGGTTTTAGCGACCTTGCCAGCCTAGCTGAGGTTCAGGGAGTCGGAGGGAAATTCCGACTCCCGTACCCGCCCCAGGAGTTGAAGGTTGAGGTACTCGTCCTGAAGCATGTAATCGGCGAGGTCCCGCAGATCTTCACGGGTGACCCGATCGAAGCCTCGGAGCACCTCCCGAAGGCTGAGATACTTCCCGAGGTAAATCTCGTTCTTGGCAAGTCGTGTCATCCGGCTGTCGGTACTCTCCATGGACAGCATCAGGTTACCCTTCAACTGTTCCTTGGCGGACCGCAGTTCCTCATCGGAGACCGTCTCCCGCTTCAACCGACGAAGCTCCCTCAAAACCAGATTGACGACCTCAGAAGCGTCCTCCGGTGCGGTACCGGCGTAGATGACCAGCCCTCCCGCGTCGGTGTGGCCGTGAAGGTAGCTGTAAATGGAATAGGCAAGACCCCGTTCTTCGCGAACGGTCTGAAAGAGGCGGGAGCTCATGCTCCCGCCCAGCAGAGTATTGAGTATGTGGGCGGCAAAGCGCTTGGGATGGTTCTGCGGCAGAGCCCGCGTTCCGAGGCAGAGGTGGACCTGCTCGAGGTCCTTTTCGACCACACCGACGCACCTTCGGTAGTTGTGGAGGGGGCAAAGAGGCCGCTCGGACCCGGCAGGCACCCGGGAGAAAGCCGCCGCGACCTCGTCCACGATGTCTTGGTGCACGAGGTCGCCAGCGGCGCTGATGAGGATACTCTTGCCGCAGTACCGCTCCGACATATAGCCGAGAAGGCCCTCCCGGCTGATGCGGCCGACCGTGTCGGCCGTTCCGAGAACGGAAAGGCCGAGGGGGTGTCCCTCCCAGAAGGACTGGCTGAAGAGATCGTGGACCAGGTCTTCGGGCGTGTCCTCCACCATGTGGATTTCCTGGAGGATGACCCGCCGCTCCTTCTCGATCTCATCGGGGTCGAAAACCGACGCCAGGACAATATCAGAGAGGAGATCGATGGCCAGGGGCAGCTTCTTTGCCAGGACCTTGGCAAAGTAGCAGCTGAACTCCCGGCCGGTGAATGCATTGAGCACCCCCCCCACGGAGTCGATCTCCCGGGCGATATCCTGGGCACTTCGCCGATCGGTCCCCTTGAAGAGCATGTGCTCGACAAAGTGACTGATGCCGTTCTCGGAGAGCTTCTCATGCCGAGAGCCCGACTCAACCCAGAAGCCGATGGCCACCGAATGGGCAGCAGATATTTGCTCGGTGACGACACGGATGCCGTTTTCGAGGGTTGAACTCTGGACCATTGCCTTGCCCCGTACCTATCCCTCTTCGGGCAATTTCTGGCCCAGGGCCTCTTTGCGCGAGAGCTTGATCTTGCCGCTGCGGTCGATGCCGATGCACTTGACAAGAACCTGGTCACCTTCATTGAGAATGTCGGTGACGTTGCGAACCCGCTCTTTGTCCAGTTCAGAGACATGCACAAGGCCGTCGGTGCCAGGGAAGATCTCGACGAAAGCCCCGAACTCCATAATCTTTCTGACGGTGCCCATGTAGAGCTTGCCGACAGCGGCTTCCTGGGTGAGATCGCGGATCATCTGAATGGCCTTCTTGCAGGCGTCGCCGTCGGCGGAGGCAATATTGATGCGGCCGTCGTCCTCGATGTCGATGGAGCAACCGGTGGCATCAATGATTCCGCGAATATTCTTTCCGCCGGAACCGATCACGGTGCGGACCTGGTCGGTCTTGACGTAGATGGTTGTAATGCGGGGCGCGTAGGGGGAGAGGTCGCCCTTCGGCTTCTCGATCGCTTCGGCCATTTTTCCGAGGATATGGGTCCTGCCTTCTTTCGCCTGCTCGAGGGCCTGCTTCATGACAGCCTTGTCGACGCCGGTGATCTTGATGTCCATCTGCAGGGCGGCGATGCCGTCGGCGGTGCCGGTGACCTTGAAGTCCATGTCCCCGAGATGGTCCTCGTCGCCGAGGATGTCGGAGAGTACCGCGACATCGTCGCCTTCCTTGATCAGACCCATGGCAATGCCTGCAACGGCGTCCTTAACAGGAATGCCTGCGTCCATGAGGGCCAGGGAACCGCCGCAGACGCTCGCCATGGAGGAGGAACCGTTCGACTCAAGGGTATCGGAGACGACGCGGATGGTATAGGGAAAGTCGTCGTAGGCGGGGAGAACCTGAGCGATGGAGCGCTCAGCGAGCATGCCGTGGCCGATCTCCCGACGGCCGGGGAAGAGACGCATGCTTGTCTCGCCGACGCAGAAGGGAGGGAAGTTGTAATGAAGCATGAACTTCTTGAAAGTCATGTCCTGGATGTTGTCCATGCGCTGCTCGTCGCGAGTGGTGCCGAGAGTCGCGGCCACCAGGGCCTGAGTCTCGCCGCGGGTGAAGAGGGCGCTGCCGTGAGCGCGGGGGAGGACGCCGATCTCGCAGTTGATGGGGCGGATCGTCTTGCTGTCGCGGCCGTCGATGCGGATCTTCTCCTTGGTGACCATCTGGCGAACCAGACGCTTGGAGATCGAACCGAGAACCGAGGAGATGTCCTCGGAGCAGCCTTCGAATTCCTCGGCCAGGGTTGCCTTGACGTCGGCCTTGACGGCGTCAACGGCGGCGTAGCGCTCCTGCTTGCCGCGAATCCGGGCGGCCTCGGCGAGCCTGGCTTCGGCAAGCTCTGTGACCCGGGCGATGAGCGCCTCGTCAATCTCGGGGACGCTGAATTCGCGCTTGGCCTTGCCGACGAGCTTGGCCAGCTCGGTCTGCATGTCGATGAGGGGCTGCATCGCCTCGTGGCCGAAAAAGATCGCCTCAAGCATCTCGTCTTCGGAGACGAGGTTGGCCTCTCCTTCAACCATCATAACGGCGTCCTTGGAGCCGGAAACGACGATCTCCAGGTCGCTTTGCTCCATCTGCTCGATGGTAGGGTTGGCGATGAGCTTACCGTCGACGCGGCCGACGCGCACTGCGGCGATGGGCCCCGCGAAGGGAATGTCGGAGACGACCACGGCGGTCGAGGCGGCGACCATCGCCAGGGTGTCAGGGTCGTTGACGCAATCGGCGGAAATGACCGTCGGCATGATCTGGGTCTCGAACATGTACCCCTTGGGGAAGAGAGGGCGCATGGGACGGTCGATAAGGCGGCAAATAAGGGTTTCGCGTTCATTCGTGCCGCGCTCCCGGCGGAAAAAAGAGCCGGGAATCTTGCCGGTGGCGAAGAACTTCTCTTGGTAGTTGACGGTCAGGGGGAAAAAACCCTGCCCTTCCCTCATCGTCTTTGCGGAAACGGCGGTACAGAGCACCTTGGTCTCGCCGAAGGTGATGACAACGGCGCCGTCGGCCTGCCGTGCCATTTTCCCCGTCTCCAGGGCCAAAGGTTGACCGTTGAATTCAATTTCGACCTTGTGATAAGCCGTAAACATAGACTTTCTCCTTTGCATCGTCCGGACCTCTCGGCACTCGGACTTTTGGCAGTTATGCCAATAGTTACTAAGACACAATTGACAAAGGAGGTTGGCCTGAGACAGACCCTGCGTCAATTCGCCCTTGGGCGATGCAGACCCTCTCTCCGGACAGCCTCCTGTGCCATGATGGAAAAACTAAGGCAGCAGGCCCCCATCGTCCCGGGGAGCGTGCTGCCCTGTTCTACCTGCGGATGCCGAGTGCTTTGATGATCGTCCTGTAACGCTCGACGTCTTTCCTTTTTAGGTAATCGAGGAGGCGCCGGCGCTGGCCGACGATCTTCAACAGTCCCCGCCGGGAATGATGATCCTTTTTGTGAGTGCGAAAGTGTTCGGTCAGATAGGTAATGCGCTCTGAAAGAAGCGCGATCTGAACCTCGGGAGACCCAGTATCACCATCATGGGTCTTGAACTTGTCAATGAGTTCCTGCTTACGTTCCGTGACCAGCACGGTGACCTCCTTGTGGCTAATAGTTTACCATGGCCTACTGCGGCCGGCTCCAGTTTGAAAAGCTTTTTCTTTTAACACACCCCGCCCCGACTGTAAAGAAGAATTCACGAGACCGGCGGAAGATTAAGGACCTTGATCAGTTCGAAATCGCCTCGCTTCTCACGCTTCCGACAGGGCGCAAAGTGGGCGATGGCCATCAGGACTCCTCCCTGAAGGAGGCGGACCATGTTCCCCTCTTCCCCCGGGAAAGGTCCCACCGCCTCTTCCAGAGAAGGGGGGATGCCATGGCGCAGCCGTTCGGCTGCGGCTCCGTCGACTTCCAGACCAGGGTATTGCCGCAACGCCTCGGAAAGGTCAAGGAGCTTCCCCTCGGCCTCCCCGGGCTCCCAATCTTGAATTTCACCAAGAGGGACGCTGTCCGACTCGCTGAAAGGCCCACTCTGGATTCGCCGCAGAGCGGTCAAATGAGCGCCGCATCCCAGGTCCGCCCCAATGTCATGGACAAGAGTCCGGACATAGGTCCCCTTGCTACAGGTGACCTCGATGGTGACAAAGGGCAAATCGACCTCGACCAGGTCCAATTGGTGTATCTCGACCTGCCGGGCCTTCCTCTCAACCTCCACCCCCTGCCGGGCGAGGCGGTACAAAGGAACGCCATTATGCTTGAGGGCCGAGTACATGGGCGGAACCTGGCTGATGGTTCCAACAAGACGACGGCAAGCCTTCCCGACGGCCTCCTGCGTCACCCCATCAAGGGGACGGCTCTCCACAAGTTCACCGTCGGAGTCCTGGGTGGACGTAACCTCCCCGAGCTTGAACGTAGCCCGGTAGGCCTTGTCCCCCTCAAGAAGGAATTGAAGAATGCGCGTCCCCTCCCCGACGGCGACCGGGAGGACCCCGGTGGCAAGGGGATCGAGAGTCCCGCCGTGCCCGACCTTACGCGTTTTCAGCACCCGCCGCACCTGCCTCACGACGTCGTGAGAACTCAAGCCTCGGGGCTTGTCAATGACCAGCAATCCGTGCATAAACGAAGGCCTCCGGCCTAAGCCGAGACTTTGCAGGAGGGAAGGAGTGCATCAAGGCGCGAGAAGACCGAACCTCTGACGGCCTCAAGGGTGCCCTTCACCTCCGCGCCGGCAGCGTTGTGATGCCCCCCCCCGCCGAGCTCCCTGGCCAAGGCGCCCACATCGACCTTCCCCTTGGAGCGGAAGCCCGCCTTGAACTGCTCCGGACCGAGCTGCCGAAAAAATACGGCCACCTCTACCCCGTTGACGGAGCGGGGATAATTGACGAAACCGTCGGTAAGCTCCGGACCGGCACCGGCCTCCTCCATCATTTCCTGAGTGACGCTGACCGACGCATAAAGGCCGCAGTGCGAGACGGTGAGGGTTCCCAGGGCCAGAGCCAAAAGGCGCAGCCGGGAGGCATCCTGATTCTCGTACAACCCGGAGGCCACAGTCCAGGGATCGACTCCCACCTCGACCATCTCGGCCGCAATGCGGAAAGCTTCGGGGTCAGCATTGGAATATCGAAAGGACCCCGTGTCGGAAAGGATAGCCGTATAGATGCACAATGCAACGTCCCCTGAGATCTTGGCCCCAGCAGACTTCAAAACGCGGTAAATAAGGGCTCCGGTGGCGCTGGCGCCTTCGTCAACGAAGTGAATCTCCCCAAAACGCTCGGAATGGGGATGATGATCGACGTTGACCAGGGTCCGGCACTTCTTGCGGAGGTGGCTGCCCGCCCGTCGCAGTTCACCTGCATCGAGCACAAATCCGACGTCGAAAAAATCATCCTCGCCCAGGTCGCTGACGACCTTTTCGCTTCCTGGCAGAAAGGCATATGCCTCAGGAACCCCGTCCCGGTTGTATGCAACAACATCCTTCCCCATCTCGGTAAGGGCAAGGCAAAGGGCAAGAGTGGAGGCCAGGGCGTCTCCGTCGGGATTTTCATGGGAGGCAACAACAAAGCGCTGCCCGTCCTCAATCGTCTTCAGTATCGCTTTGATCATCGTCTTGCCGGGAATGGATTTCTTTCAGCAGGGTTTCGATTCGACTCCCGTATTCCAGGCTGGAGTCATACAGGAAAAGCAGGTCGGGGATGTGACGCATGTGAAGCCGTCCCCCAAGTTGACGGCGCAGATAGGGCACCGAGCTCTTCAGCCCCTTTTCGGTCTCCTGGCGGGCGGCCTCGTCCCCCATCACGCTGAAATAAATTCGGGCCAGGCGCAGGTCCGAAGTCACTTCAACGGCGGTTATGGTGACAAAACCGACCCGGGGGTCTTTTATCCCCTTGAGAAGCAGAGAAGATACTTCCTTCTGTATAAGCTCGCCTACGCGATGCGAACGAGGATTATCCAAGACGATGTTCTCCAGTGACGTTCAGGCGGGGGGGAGCCGAGCGGGACCCCCCTCAGAAACGAATGAGTTCCAGGTAGCGGTCACAGACATCCCCCGCCCCGATCCGTGCAACCTCCTCTTCGAGGCGCTCGTAAAGGGCGTGAACGCTAGCCTCGTCATGGGAGACGAAAGCGAAACCGAGTTCGGCTCTCTGCCAGAGGTCCTGCATCCCGGTTTCCGCGCAGGAGACCGGGAAGCGTTCCCGGCACCGGCCCAGCAGGCGCTTCACAAGGCTCCGTTTCTCCTTGAGGCTCTGGGGAGTATGGAGAAAAAGCTCCAGACGCAGAACTCCGACCACCATGGGACGTCCTCGACGGGGAAGCAGCAGGACCGATAAAAAGCGAGGCTAAAGGGTCGTCTTCACCTCTTCCATCTCGAAGACTTCGATGATGTCGCCAACCTTGATGTCGTTGTAATTTTCCAGGCCAATGCCGCACTCGTACCCGGCAGCCACCTCCCGGACATCGTCCTTGAAGCGCTTGAGGGAATCCATCTTCCCCTCCCAGACGACGACGTTGTCCCGCACCAGCCGTGCCTGCGCGTTGCGCAGAACCTTCCCATCAAGAACGTAGCACCCGGCGATTGTCCCGATCTTCGACACGGAGAAGGTCTCCCGCACCTCGACCCGTCCGAGGGCGTTTTCTTTCAGGGTCGGGGCAAGCAGCCCTTCCATGGCGTCACGGATGTCGGCGACAGCATCATAGATGATGTTGTACATGCGGATGTCGACACCCTCGACA
Source organism: Desulfuromonas sp. (assembly GCF_002868845.1). Lineage (NCBI taxonomy): Bacteria > Pseudomonadati > Thermodesulfobacteriota > Desulfuromonadia > Desulfuromonadales > Desulfuromonadaceae > Desulfuromonas > Desulfuromonas sp. The sequence continues at coordinate 64,764 of NZ_PKUB01000022.1, read as the reverse complement.
TCAGCCAAGGCCGACGCCTTCGGTTCGGGCCGCACATTAAACCCAAGCACAATGGCGTCGGACGCCGAAGCCAGGGAGATATCGCTCTCCGTGATTCCCCCGACACCGGTGTGGATAACGACAAGACGACATGCGGGGGTAGAGAGCTTGGTCAGAGATTCCTTAACGGCCTCGACGGATCCCTGGACATCGCCCTTGATGATGGCCTTGAGCTCCATAGCCTCCCCTTCCTGGATTTTGGCGTAGAGCTGTTCCAGAGAGATCTTGCTGGTCTTCGCCAGTTCGGCCTCGCGGAGCTTCTGCTGGCGGTGGCCGGCAACTTCCTTGGCGATCTTTTCGTCGTCCACCGCATGGAAGGTGTCTCCAGCATCGGGCACCCCGGACAGGCCCGTGACCTCGACCGGCATGGACGGTCCGGCTTCTTCCACCCGGTTCCCACGATCGTCGGTCATGGTACGCGCCCGGCCGAAATGAACCCCGCTGACAATGGGATCTCCGATTCGCAGGGTCCCCTCCTGGACAAGGATAGTGACAACGGGACCACGTCCCTTATCGAGACGGGCCTCAACGATGGCCCCCTTGGCACGCTTGTTAGGGTTGGCCTTGAGCTCCATGACCTCGGCCTGCAGAAGGATCATCTCAAGCACGCTGTCTATGTTGATGTTCTCCTTGGCGGAAACCTCGCAGAAGATCGTCTCCCCCCCCCAATCCTCCGGGACAAGTTCGAATTCGGTCAACTCCTGCTTGACCCGCTCGGGGTTTGCGCCGGGCTTGTCGATCTTGTTCACTGCGACGATGATGGGCACCCCGGCGGCCTTGGCGTGATTGATCGCCTCCTTGGTCTGCGGCATGACGCCGTCGTCTGCAGCGACCACCAGGATGACGATATCCGTCACCTGTGCGCCACGTGCTCGCATGGAGGTGAAGGCCTCGTGCCCGGGAGTATCGAGGAAACTGATCTTCTTGCCTTCCAGCTCGACGTCGTAGGCCCCGATGTGCTGAGTAATCCCGCCCGCTTCGCCTTCGGTGACATTGGTTGCGCGGATAGCATCGAGCAGGCTGGTCTTGCAGTGGTCGACGTGGCCCATGATGGTCACCACAGGCGGGCGTTCCTGAAGATCCTCCGGCTTCTCCTCCTCGGAGCCCCCTTTTAGGCTGGCATGTTCAAGAATCGTCTCCTCGTCGAAGGCGACGTTCTCTACCTCGTATTTAAACTCGGTGGCGAGCAGAGCTGCGGTATCGAAGTCAAGGGGATGGTTGATAGTGACCATGGTCCCCTGGCGCATAAGTTCCCTGATCAGGTCGTTAGCCTTGACCCCCATGCGCTTGGCCAACTCACCGACGGAAATGGCGTCGCTGATGCGGATGATGCGCTTGATGGCCTTGGAGACTGTAACTTCGGTTTTCTTAGCGGGCTTTGCCCCCCTGCGCATCTTGCGATAGCGGTCGGTGCGGTCGGGCTCGAAAACCTCGCGGCGCCCCTTGCGACGAGCCTGCTCAACATCGCGCGGCGCCTCTGACTTGCCCTTCTTGCCCTTCTTTCTTCCCCGCGTGTCCTTGCCGGGTATTTCCGCAGAGGCGGGCCCCGGTGCAATCATGGGCCCACCCGGACCAGGGCGACCAGTACGGGGCGCAGGGGCTGGCCGGCCGGGGCGTTTACCGGCATCGCGCCGCCCGGGGGCACCGGCCTCCCCGCCAGCGGCGGGACGCCCGCCTCGAGGCGTAGCGACACGGGGCTTGGGCAACTCGACCCGGCCGAGAATCTTGGCCCGCGAGGGGGTCACCTTGTCAACCTTCGGCTTTTCAACCGCTGCGGGCTCGACAGCCTCTTCCTTGGGAAGATCAGCTTCTTCTTCAATTTTCGGCTCTGCAGGAGTTGCGCTCGGTTCAGGGGCGGTCTCGCCCTTGACCTCAGGCTCTTCTACCTTAACCTCATGCCTGGCTTCCGCCTCGCTGGTGGGGGTCTCGACAACCTTCTCGGGGAGAGGAGCGGTCTCAGTCTCGACAGGCACCTTCTCAGGCTCGGCGGCCTGAGGCGCCTCGGCCACCTCTTCGGCCGGAGCTTCGGCTTCCTCGACAGCCTTGGGAATTTCCCGGCGGCGACGGCGAATCAGTCCTGGGCGAACCACCCGCTCTTCGACCTTTTCTTCAGACGCACCTGCAGCAACCGGTTCGACCGAAGTTTCCAACTTCCGGACCTCGTCATCCTCGAGAACACTCATATGGCTCTTGGCCTCGATTCCGGCCTGATGCAGCCGTTCCAGCAGCACCTTGTTGTCAAGGCCCAGTTTTTGTGCCAGTTCATATACCCTTGTCTTTGCCATCAACTCTCCCCTACGATGTACTTATATCGCAACAACTCGCCCTTTAGGGAATCCCCAAGTTGCCCGGGCCGAAGACCGACCACGCTTCGTTCGCCCTTCCCGGTGATTTGGCCCAAGCGACCCTTGTCCGAAAGACTGAAACAGGGCACACCCGCGACCTCAGCCTTGGCCAGAACCTTGTCGGCAATTCCCGAGGAAACATCCCTGGCCAAAAGGACCAGGGCCAACTCCCCTGGAACCCGCAAGGCGCCCAGGACCAAATTGCCTCCCGTTGCGACCTTTCCAGCTTTTCGCGCCATCCCTACCAGATTCAGGATACGCGTCTCAATCTGCAGTTCCAGGCTCTTCACCAGCGCGTCGCCCTGCGGGGACAAAATCTCGCTCTTGAACGCCCTCTGAAATTGCTTTTGTTTCACCGCCGAGGCAACGCAGGACGGATCGATGCAAGTATACGCGCCGCGTCCCGGAAGCTTCCGTCGGTAGTCGACCACGATCTCCCCCTGGGGAGTGAGAACGTATCGCACCAGCAAATCCTGGTCCTGTGCCTTGCGGCAACCCAGGCAGGTCCTCTGCGCCTTGCGCCCCGAAAATGCCAAGCGCCCTACTCCTGCGTCTCGTCCCCAGCTGTCTCGTCAGCCTCAGGCTCGCCTTCGGAATCGTCCTCGGCAGGGGCGTCGGCAACGACATCGTCAGCCTGAACCGAATCCAGCACTCCCAGTTCCGCCAGCCCCTTGACCAGTTCCTCCTTGGTCATGCTACTGCGCCCGGACAACTTGTGCTCTTTGGCCAACTCATAAAGGTCGTCCCTGGTGTAGGCGTCCGCCAACTCCTCCGGTGCTGCCTCTGCGGCATCGGCGGCCTCTTCCTCCTCGACAAGGCCGAGTTCCTCTTCGGCGGCCCGACTCTCACTCTTGATGTCGATTCTCCAGCCGGTCAATTTAGCGGCCAGACGAACGTTCTGTCCCTTTTTCCCGATGGCCAGGGAAAGCTGGTCATCGGGAACGATGACCTCCAGAGACTGCTCCTCGTTGTCGACGTAGACACGGGTCACCTCGGCGGGAGACAGGGCTGAACAGGCAAAGCGAGCGATGTCGGGAATCCAGGGAATGATGTCGATCTTCTCCCCGCGCAGCTCCGACACCACGTTCTGCACCCGGGACCCCCTCATGCCGACACAGGCTCCGACCGGATCGACGTCAGAATCGTGGGACACCACGGCGATCTTGGCCCGACTTCCGGGCTCCCTGGCAACGGCCATGATCTCAACGATCCCTTCGGAAATCTCGGGAACCTCGGTTTGGAACAGTGCGGACACGACTCCCGGATGGGTCCGCGACAAGATAATCTGCGGCCCCTTGGACGACATGTTCACTTCCGAGATGTAGGCCCGGACGCGGTCACCCTGCCGGTAGTTCTCCCTCGGAACCTGCTCCCGGTGGGGAAGGAGTGCTTCGGCGCGGCCCAGATCGACTATCAGGTCTCCACGCTCATAGCGTCGCACGATACCGTTGACCAACTCGCCGACGCGATCCTTGAACTCGTGGAAGATCCCTTCCCTCTCGGCCTCGCGAACCTTCTGGATAATCACCTGCTTGGCTGTCTGAGCGGCGATGCGGCTGAAATTACCGGCATCCATCTTCATCCCGAGGGAGTCACCAGGTTCGACGTCCGGGTCGATCTCCCGCGCCTCCTCCAGGTCGATTTCCTTGTAGGAATCCTGAACCTCGTCCACCACGGTAACGAACTCAAAGAGGTCAACCTCCCCCAACTCGTCGTTGAAATGGGCCTCCAGATCGCGCGTGTTGCGGTACTTTTTATTGGCCGCGGAAAGCACGGCGGACTCGAGAGCCTCGACCAGAACGTCCCGTTCGACCCCTTTTTCCTTAACGACCTGGTCGATGATATTGTTCAAATTTACCACCATCCCACAATCCCCCTATTCAATCTTCTGCCCGAGACCCGCCAAAGCGGTGTCTGCGCATGGCGTGATTCTGTTTATCCCGTGCGCTCACTGTCCGTGGCGTCTCTCAAAAGTCCATTTCGAGGTTGGCCTGGGCGATGCTCTCGAGGGGGAACGCCGCAACCCCCCCCTTCTTATCGACCTGCTCGATCCTCACCTGCCCCTGATCAAGCCCGAGAAGGGTTCCAACGAAGGTCTTCCGTTCGTAACCGCGACCGTCCGGGTCGCATTTCTCAAAGGTCTTAACCTTGACCAACTTCCCGTTGAAACGTTCATAATCCCGAGGACGCTTCAACGGCCGTTCAAGGCCGGGCGAGGAAACCTCGAGCCGATAGGCGGTCCTGATCGGATCTTCGACTTCCAAGAGGGTACCGACCTCCCGACTTGCGTCGGCGCAATCGTCGAGATTGACCCCTCCCTCCTTGTCGATGAAAATCCGCAGAAACCAGTCCCTTCCCTCGTGCTTGTATTCCAGATCGACCAATTCCAGGCCCATCTCCTCCAGAACCGGACCAATCAACGTGTGAATCTGGTCAAGCAATGTGGACTGAGACACGTGTCGTTCTCTCCAAATAAAAAAAAGCGAGCAAGATGCTCACTTCTTCAGTGAACTAACAATTACGCTGGTTTGATACCATGCAGAGCCGTGAATTGCAAGAAAAAAGTTTACTTTGAACCGTCCCGAACGGTCACCGTGAGGGATCGTAAAATCCCCTCCATCTCCTCCCTGTCAAGGGGATCGCGAAGGGAATCGGTATAGTAAAAATAAAACCAGTAGGGGGCGGCGAAACCGATCACCCCAACGAAGCGTGTATCTTCCCCGTGAGCCCGGTAGCCTGCATCGAGCCGGTATGCCACCTCGGAGCCATAGACCTTGGTTCGACCGGTGCGCACATCGACTTCTTCGATCCCTTCTTCGCCTTCCAGGCTTTCCGCGGCAAAACGAGCCGATCGGGATACTGCACCGGCCGAGGGGAAAGCCTCGCCAGGTCCGAGAGCGCTGAAGTCGATCTCAAGGCGGGCCTGGGTCGAAGGATTAAAAATAAACACTTCGCTTCCAGCCAGGCGCTTCGAAGCCATTTCGGCAATCTGCTCGGACGTAGCGCTCTTGCCCTGTTTCACCAGATCGTGCTCGAGATGTTCGGCTCGGTCGGCCACCAGGAAATCGGGCGCACTTTCGGCGACCACCCAGCGATCCCCGGGAAGGGTCAGGCCCAGTTCGAGGTCCGGAGCGATAGAGACTGTTTGGGCGGGTTGCGGAAGTGGGGCGCATCCACCGCTCAGCAAGCAGAGGGTCACCATCACCATCAGGACTCTGCCGATATAACAGGTAGCGTTCATGCTTCTGAGCATAACAGATTCATGGGAGGCTGCAAACAGCAATACGGTAGGTTCGAAAAGGGTCCGTTGCCGGGGACCTCGGCCCAACTCAGGGGCGGCGGGTCAGCAAAGTGACGCTTTCGACGTGGTAAGTCTGCGGAAAGAGGTCGAAGGGCCTTGACCAACGAAGCTCGTAACCACCTCGCAGGAGAGGGGCAAGGTCCCTGGCCAGCGTTGGAGGGTCGCAAGAGACATACAGGATGTTCTTCGGCCGCGCAGAGAGGAGTTCCCCCGTCACCCCGAAAGCGCCGGTCCTGGGCGGGTCGAGAACAACCAGGTCGAAGGCACGGTCCCTGCTCAGTGCCGAGACGGCGCCCTCTGCCTCCATGACCAGAAAATTCGCATTGCTGACCCCGTTTGCAGCAGCATTCTTCCTCGCCCTGGCGATAGACGGGGGGTATCCCTCCACCCCGACGACCTCTTCGGCATCCAGGGCCAGGGGAACGGAAAAATTCCCCATGCCGCAAAACAGGTCCAGCACCCTCTCCCGTCCAGTGAGTCCGGCGGCTTTCCTAACGGACCGAACCAGCTCCCGGTTTTGTTCCAGGTTCACCTGGGCGAAGCCGCCGGGCCCGTAACCGAGTCGCAGGTCGCTGCCCGCCAGCGGGCGGATCCAGAGATTGTCGTCGCCGCGGACCCGTATTAGGGAATCCTTGCGGCCGCTCTGCAGAAAAAGGGAAAGTCCGGCTTCTTCCGCCAACGGAGCCAGGTAGGCGCCGAGGTCCTCGGCGGCCGCCTCCAGACAATGAACCGTAGCCCGCACCCCGTTTTCATCGTCCACGGCCATCTCCACCTGAGAAATCGAGTCGGGACGGGGGGCGCCTGGCAGCCAGTTGCGGAAAAGGCCGAGGGCCTTGTTGATCGGGGCGGCGGCGATGGGACAATGCTCAATGTTCACCACGGAGTGGCTACCGCGGCGATAAAACCCCATAACGAAAGCGCCTGCGGATTGGCCGCATTTGAACTGGACCCGACTGCGGTATCCCCATTCACCGTCAGTTTTCGCCAGGGGGAGGAAAGGACCCTCGGTTCCGCAGCCCCGTCGAAGAGCTTCGCTGAAAATGCGCTCCTTCCACCTCGCCTGTTCGGCATAGGGCATGTGCTGCCACTGGCAACCTCCGCATACGCCGTAAACGGGACAGGGGGGAGTCCGCCGCCGATCGGAGGGAACCTCCAGGCGGACCAGTTCGCCGACGACGTACCGCTTTTTCTCTCGGACGACGCGGCACCGGACCCGGTCGCCAGGCGCCGTGTAAGGAACGAAAATAGCCTTGCCCTGGTGGCGCCCGATTCCGGCTCCTCCGTAGGCAAGGGTTTCGATGAGAAGGTCGTCGATCATGATCTGGGGGCGAAGGGAGAAGGTGACTTTCGGCTGCCGGCCAGCTTCCGGGCGACCATGCCGGAAAGGAACCTGGCGGTTTCTAGATAGGGGAATGTGTTTTTTGAGAAGGCCTCCACAAGCTCGTCCCTTGTTTTCTCCAGGTCGGGCCCGGCCACGCCCATTTTCTCAAGGGTTCGCGAAAAGGTTGCGACCTCTCCGAGAACGGCGAGGCCCCCCTCCGGGTCGGCTCCAGCCGCCTGGAGCACCTCACGGGGAATCTCCGCCAGGGGAATGCGACACCGGACTTCGATGCACACCCGGTGGAAATCACCGTAATAGCGGTTGGAGGCGTCGTGGAATTCGACGACCAGCCCGTTGGCCAGTCTTTTGCTGGATATCAGGGTTTGCATAGCGTCTCTGAAAACAGAAGGCAAAAGAAGATGGACCGGGACACTTCGGGGTTCAGCCTTTTTTGCGCCGTTCCCCCTCCACCCAGTCGATACGGCTCCAGAGGCCGCGCAAAATACGGACTTCCCGGTCGTTGAGCCCGGCCCTTCCGAAGATGCGCCGGAAGGTGCGCAGGATATGTTCCGGGTTATTGGTGTCGAGGTAGTCGATATCGACCAGGGTCTTCTTCATGTGACCGTACATCCCCTCCAGGGTCTTTCCGGAGGCCTGCTTTTTCCGTCCGTAGTCCTTGCCCCTGGACTCCCCGAGGGCCTTTGCGGTCTCGTAAAGGCAGAGGGAGACCGCCTGGGCCAGGTTCATCGAGGGAAGCTGGTCGGAGGTGGGAATGGTGATAAAGCGCTGGCAGAGCGCCAGTTCGTCGGTGAGCAACCCCTTGTCCTCGCGCCCGAAGACCAGGGCCACCCTTCCCTTTTCGCTCCAAGGCAGAAGGAACCGTCCGGCATCGTCCGGATGAAGGAAGTCCTCTCGGTACTTTCCGAAACGGCGGGTCGTCCCCAGGGCCATGTGGCAGTCCTCGAGAGCCTTCTCCAACGATCCGAACACCGCGGCCTCTTCGAGGAGCCTGGAGGCCTTCACCGCCATGAGCCGAGCCTCGCCGCCGAGATGGTCCGTTTCAGGGTTGACCAGGCGCAGGTCGGAGAATCCGAAGTTCATCATCGCACGGCAGACCGAGCCGATGTTCAGCCCGCCCTGGGGTTCGACGAGAACAACGCAGACATTGTCCAGGTTTGCAGCGACCGAACCATTCATCCCAGGTCTCCGAGGGCGAACTGAACGACGGCCGCACCAACAATGGCCGCTGTTTCGGTGCGCAGGATTCGAGGCCCGACCGAGACGGGAAGAAACCCCATAGCCCTGGCCTCCTCGACCTCATCTTCCGAGAATCCTCCTTCGGGGCCGACCAGCAGTGCGATCCGGGCGGAGTTTTCCTTCTCAAGGGCTTCCCTGAGGGTCCAGGAAGTCTCTCCCTCGTAGAGCATGAGGCGCAGGGCGCAGTGGTTGGCCCGGTAAAGGGCTTCGTCCCAGGAGACCACCGGGAAAAGTTCCGGGATCACCGCCCGGCGGCACTGTTTTGCGGCACGCAGGACCACGTCGGGCCAGCGATGGGATTTCTTCTGCCCCGCATCCCGCTCCTCGGGGGTCGTGGAACGCTCGGAGACAAAAGGAACGATCCGTGCCACACCGATCTCGGTGAGTTTCTGAAGGATCAGCTCGAAGCGCTCCTTCTCCGGCAGCGCCTGAAAAACCTCAAGGGTCACGAGGCTCTCGGCGGGGCGTTTGAGCTTTTCAAAGGGGACAACCACTCCGCCGCCGGAGTCGAGACTGGCCAGGCGGGCCCGGTAGCAGCCCTGCTCAGGATCGACGCAGGTCAGGACCTCTCCGGGACGTGCTTCCCAGCAGCCCACAGCCGCAACGGCCTTCGGCGACAATGTCACCTCCGTCTCGAGGGCGGGGACCGCGTCCAGGCGAATCAGGCTTTTTGGGCCCCCCTTATTGACGCATTCCTGGCTCAAGGCCTGCCTCCCGATAGCTGGCAAAACGATCCCGCGCGGCGGCGGCCAACTGGTCATCGAAAATCTCGGCGAAATCGATGACATCCTCGAACTGACGAAGGAACTCGAGGCCGCAAGGCTTCCCCATGATCAAGACCTTGGCGCCGTTGGGATTGCGCTCGCAGTTCCCGATGACAACCGCCTCATCGAGGCATTCGACGGCGCCGTTGTCGTAGGCGTGGGGGATGAAAGAATCCTTCTTCCAGGTCCACATGAAACGATCCAGAGTCACCCCCTGGTTTTGGTCCTGCACGGTGATCAACACCCTCCGACCCCGTCCGTAAAACTCATCCGCCAGATCGCAGAGGTGCCTGGCCTTTTCCTGACGCCGCAGTTTTATGAAGTGGACCTTGGTCATGGCGGTGCCCCTGGAGCGAATACAAAAATCAGGCGACGGCGGCCCTGCCCCGGGCAAATTCGGCGCCCATGTCGATAGCCTGCGCGTTCATGGGGATGAAGCGATGGTTCCTCTCGGGGAGGGCCTCCTTGAGGGCCTCCTTGATGCTGGACAGTTCCACCGCGCCGGTCCGGGCGGCGTAGGCCCCGAGAGAAATCATGTTGACCAGGCGGGCGTCGCCGACCTCTAGGGCAATGTCGTTGAGGGGAATGCGCAGAATCTGGATGTCATCCCGGCCGTGACCGGGTTCGTCCACCAGGGAGGAGTTGACAAGGCAGAACCCGTCCGGGCGCACCCGGGAAAAGTACTTCTCCATGGACAGCTGGTTGAGGATCAGGGCTGCGCCCGGACTGCCGATCACCGGCGAACCGACCTCCTCGTCGGAAATCACCACGGTGCAGGTCGCCGCCCCGCCCCTTTTTTCGACCCCGTAGGCCGGAAAATAGGAAACGTTCTTCCCCTCTCCCATGGCGGCATAGGCGAGAAGGTTCCCTGCCAGGAGGATTCCCTGGCCGCCGAAGCCGGCCATGAACACGTCGTAAGTCATCGCACAGTATCCCATCGGTTAGGGGCCCTCAGGCCTCGGAATTATCCTTGAACACGCCAAGCGGAAAGTAGGGAATCATCTCCTCGGCCACCCGCTCGTTGGCCGCCAGAGGGTTCATCCCCCAGTTTGTGGGACAGGCCGACAGGACCTCGATAAAGGCGAACCCCTTCCCCTCGATCTGCATTTCGAAGGCCTTTTTGATGGCCCGTCCGGCCTGCAGGATGTTCTTGGGGGAATTGACCGAGACCCGTGCACTGTAGGCGGTCCCCTCGAGGCCGGTCAGCAGTTCGGCCATTCGGATGGGGTGGCCGGCCTGCTCCACGTCCCGCCCATAGGGGGAGGTCGTGGTCTTCTGTTCGGGCAGGGTGGTCGGAGCCATCTGGCCACCGGTCATGCCGTATGTCGTGTTGTTGACAAAGATAACGGTCATCGCTTCGCCCCGGTTGGCGGCGTGGATGATCTCGCTGGTGCCGATGGCGGCCAGGTCGCCGTCGCCCTGGTAGGTGAAGACGATCCGGTCGGGGCGGGCCCTCTTGACCCCGGTCGCGACCGCCGGGGCGCGGCCATGGGGGGCCTCCACAACGTCGATGTCGAAGTAGCCGTAAAGGAAGACGGAGCATCCCACCGAGGCGACGCCGATGGTCCGGTCCTGAACGCCGAAACTGTCCATGGCTTCGGCAACCAGGCGATGGATGGTGCCGTGCTGGCAACCGGGGCAGAAATGGGTCTGTACGTCTTTGAGCGAGGCGGGGTGGCCGAAGACCTGCTGCATAGGCTGGGTCATGTTCAGTCCTTGTAGTATTTTCGAATCTGTTCCAGAAGCTCTTCGGGCGTCGGCAGAGAGCCCGCCCCGGGGGGACGGCCGTAAAAAAAGACCTCGGCGTCCCGATCGACCGACAGGCGCACGTCCTGAACCATTTGCCCGGCGTTGAGTTCGATGCACAGCACCCGTTTAGCGGTCTCGGTGGCCTGCAGGAACGCCTGCTCTGGGAAGGGGAAGACGGTAATGGGGCGCAGCAGCCCGACCCGCAGCCCCTCGTCCCGGGCCATGCGAATGGCGGTCTTGGCGATGCGGGCGGTGGAACCGAAGGCGGTGACGACCAGTTCGGCGTCCTCCAGCCCGACCCCCTCGTAGCGCACCTCTTTCTCCTTGAGTTCGGCGTACTTGGCGTGCAGACGCCAGTTGTGGGCCTCCAGTTCGCCGTCGCCGAGATAGAGGGACTTGACAATGCGCTGCCCACCGTGCGCGCCCTTGCCGGTCACGACCCAGTCCTTCTCCGGCAGGTCCACGGGGGGCTCGTAGGGGTGTGGCGTCATCGCCTCCTTCATCTGGCCGAGCACCGAATCGCCGAGGATCATGGCGGGGACGCGGTAGCGGTCGGAGAGATCGAAGGCGAGCATGGTGAGGTCGTACATTTCCTGCACCGAACCTGGCGCAAGGACGATGATGTGGTAACCGCCGTGACCGCCGCCCTTGACGGACTGGAAATAGTCGGCCTGGGAGGCGTCGATCCCGCCGAGACCCGGTCCGGAGCGGCAGATGTTGACGATCAGCCCGGGCAGTTCGCTGCCGGCCATGTAGGAGATCCCCTCCTGCTTGAGGGAGATCCCGGGGCTGGACGACGAAGTCATGGCCCGCTCGCCGCAAGCGCTGGCTCCGAGCAGCATGTTGATGGAGGCGATTTCGCTTTCCGCCTGGATGAAGGTTCCGCCCACCTTTGGGAATTCCCGTGAAATATATTCGGGAATGTCGCTCTGGGTGGTGATCGGATATCCGAAATAAAAACGACACCCGGCCTCAATGGCCCCCATGGCGACCGCCTCGTTCCCTTTGACAAAGAGCCTTTTGCTCAAAACATCCTCCGCAGACGGCCGTCAGGCCCTTTTCTTTTCCTTGAAGACGCAGATCGCCACGTCGGGGCACATCTGGGCGCAGAGAGCGCAGGAGGTACATTTGGCCAGGTCCTCCTCGGAGATCACGGCAGGCAGGAATCCCTGCTTGTTGATATGCTCGCTCAGGCGGATCAGGCCCCGGGGGCAGGCGATGGTGCATAGCGCGCACCCCTTGCAGCGCATCTCGTCGATAACTATTTTCGGCACGTCCCTGCCATCCTTTCCCTGCAAGGTTTGGGTATCAAATAACTTTTTATTATTATCAAACTCGGGCCCGGCGCGTCAACCTGAATCTCCTGTAGACATCGCGGGTCAAACCGTTCAAGATACCGTTACTCCTTAGCTTTTTCTCATCCTCTCTCGATCTTCCTTCTTCACTTGCGCGCGTCAACGGATCCGTGCAGGGAAATAAAAATCCCCCCGAACGAACAAGGGGGCAAAGACGAACGACAGGTTTCTAATCGCAACTAGCGAAGTGAAAGGGGCAATCCTCCCCGCCTCATCCTTCGGAGCCCATCGAGCCCGCATCCCTCGATTCTGACCAGACCCGGCCGGCCCGCGGGGGCATCGATCTCGATATGGACCGGGAGAAACGTTTTTATGACCTCGGCATTCGTGAGCAGGTGCCTGCTCACCCGTGCCGTATTCAGCTCCGAAAGACCGGGGGCGAGGGCCAGGGGAAGAAGCATCTGGTCGGCCAGATACTCGTCAACGTCTCCCTCCGTTTTCTGAAAGCCGAGCAAAGCTTCGACCGCCTCGTCGGCCACCCCCTCGGCCGACTTGCCCCGCTCTCCAAGGGCGTAAAAACAACACCGGGACGCGGCAAAAACCCCCAGGAGCAGAAGCAGCGTCCCTCTGCCGATCCCCGGCAACCGAATCTCTTCTGAAGACACATCGACCCCGAGCCCCTCCAACCTGGTCCGCGCCTGCCAGCTTTGACGCTCCGCAACAGACAGCGGAAGGTTGGTCACCGCGGAAAGGCAGTGGACACTCTGCAGGGGTCCGCGTTCTTTCATTTTCAGGGGAGTCAGGGCCGACAAGGGAGCGATCCGAGCCCTGATGCGGCCGCCCCCCTTGGGATAATATCCGGCCCTGTCCAGGGTCAACTCACCCACCAGGCCTATCAGGCGCAGGCAGGGCATCCAGTGCAGTGAGAGGTAATGAAAACAGGGGCTCCAGGCCACATGGGTTCCCCCGGTGATGGCCAGCGAAGAGGGGGCTCCGCACAGAGCCAGGGGCAGCAGAACGGCCTGAAGCACCAGGGAGGTTGACCCCGCAGTGCCGATGTCGAATCGGTATTCTCCGGGGGAAAGGTTCCCGGGACGGAAAACGAGCTCCGTCGATCCCCCGTGGACTCCTTCCGCCTTCGCCCCGCTGATGACGGAGGCGGCCTCCACCGCCTTCAGGTGCTGAGCCATCAGACCGGGTTTTCTGCGCCCGGCCCGGATGGACCGGATCCGCATCGACCGGCCCGTCAGCAGGGAAAGGGTCAGGGCGCTGCGCAGGACCTGCCCGNACCTGCCCGCCCCCCTCCCCCATCGATCCATCGATCTCGACCAATTGCAATCTCCGACGATAAAGAGGTGCCCTGCCGCCAACAGAGTCCCTTCCCGCCGCGTAGCAGGGCATTGAGGCATGCCCCTCTGCTATACTAGGAACGGCAGTTCCGCAGTTTCGACCTGAGCACCCCATATCGGGAGGACGGCATGAACCCCGGGAAAAGCATCCTTTTTGTGGTGACCAATTGCGACCGTATCGATTCCGATCATCCGACCGGCCTGTGGCTGGAAGAGTTCGCGGTCCCCTTCGAGGCCTTTCGCGAGGCCGGATTCGATGTCGAGGTGGCCAGCCCCGGGGGCGGATCCGCACCGATCGACCCTCGCAGCACACCCCCAGAAGAACAGAAGGAACAATGGGCAGCGGCCCGGAAGGCCTTGGAAAAGACCCGCCCCCTGAATCGGGTCGATTCGGCCCCCTTTGAAGCCCTGTTCCTTCCGGGAGGGCACGGGACCATGTTCGACCTACCCGAGTGCAAAGCGCTTCAACGACTGCTCGAGACCTTCGAAGGACAGGAGAAGGTGATTGCCGCGGTCTGCCACGGCCCGGCGGGACTGGTCGGGGCGCTGGGGAAGGACGGGCGCCCCCTTGTAGCAGGCCGCACCCTCACCGCCTTTACCGACGCGGAGGAGAAAACCGTTGAACTGGACGGACTGATGCCCTTCCTTCTGGAGAGCAGGCTAAGGGAACTGGGAGCGAAGTTCGTGACCGGATCCAACTGGCAGGACCATGTGGAAAGGGACGGCAACCTGATCACAGGCCAGAACCCCCAGTCAAGCGCCAGTACCGCCCGGGCCGTGCTGGAACTTTTAAACCGGGGTGACTGAACCCCGGATACGGAAAGACCGACGCTATGGAGATCCCGATCCTCAAGGACATTCCTTACCCGGTCCTCATCGTCCTGGTCGTGGCGTTGGGACTGGCGCCCTTTGTACCCGAGCCCCACCTCGTGGAAAAGGTGCGCATGCTCCTGAGCGGGGCACTGCGCCGGCCGGTCGACATCTTCGACCTCCTGTTTCACCTCCTGCCGGTCATTCTTCTGGGGCTCAAGCTGGCAACCGAGGGATTGCCGGGGCGAAACTGAGCGAAAGGAGATTCACCGCCCCGTCACAGGTCAACGTCCCGGCCGAACTGGCGAAACTCTTCGATGTTGCTGAATTCGCCCCAGGCCAGGTAGTTGTTGGGGGCGTCAACGAAGTGAAGGATGTTTTCCACGATATTGAAATGTTTCCGTTCCTCATCGGCAATCCGGAGCAGCAGGGCCGCAACGGCCGGGTCTTTATCCCGCTTGGCCGCGTTCTCGTAAAATCGAAAGCTTTCGGCCTCGATCTTCATGGCGTAGCGGTATCCCTCCAGGTCCCCCTCGATGGGGCCGAGGGCGTCTTTTTCGTGAAGAAGTTCCGTGAAGACGTTTTGGGTCGCCTCCAGCACCATCGTCTGAGCCATGGAGGGCGGGGATTCGTCCTTGAGGGCCCGGATCGTTTCATAGTGCTTCTGCTCGTCGTCGGCGAGGCGGGAGAAAATCGTATTCAAACCGGGAATCTTGGTCTCCCGGGCCATTTTCTCGTAAAACACCTTGCCGTCCGTTTCCATCTGCAGTGCAAAATCGAAAACATTCATAACGTCCTCTCCTTCGAGGTCAGGATCCCGCCGCCCCCGCCCTCAGGCCTGTCCGGATCGTAGCCTTCGCCGCCTCCGGGGATATGCGGTGACTAAAACTTTAGCGGGAGAACATGGACTGTCAAGGCCGCACCAGGGGGCCATGAATGCCTCTGCAGAGAAGGCGGAAAACAAAAAAGGCGCCTCTTCTGCGAGGCGCCCGGAGAGGGGGTCGGGCCGTTTTCATGGTTAAGAGGCGGAGAGAATTTTTTCCTTTCGCTCCTTGAGAATCGTGGCGTGCCGCTCTTCCTCGGATGCCAGCCAGGCAAAGGCGTCCTTGCCGTCCTGGGTCCGCGCGCTTTGGGACGCCTTGTGGAAATACTCGGAGAAGCGCTCCTCGGCCTCGATGGCCAGGTCGAGAGCCTTTACATCTGAATCGCCCTGGTGAAGCAGCGCTTCGAGGCGTTCTCGGGAAGGGAAGATCTCCTGTGCCCGGAAACGACGCAGGTAGGGTAGAAACTGCTCCTCGTCGTCCCAGAAAGCGCCTTCCTCGTATTTGGGCACGAGGTCTTCAAGGGTTTTCAGGTGCTGGACCTCGTCCTGGGCCAGCCAGGAGAAAATCTCCCGCGCCAATTCACTGTCGGCCTTCTGGGCCATGGCCGAATAGAAGCGGTGGCCGTTCTTCTCCACCTCCATGGCCGCCTTGACCACCTCGAACCCGCTGAAATCTTCGACTCCCGTCATCGACCATGCTCCTTTGTCGTTGCCCCGGCACCCCGCACCGCCCCGCTGGGATACGGCCGTTTCCGGACTTGAATGATGGATCCATCCTAGGCCGGTGAATCGGGCCTGTCAATTGCAGAACAACCCCTTGAAGGTCTTTTCCAGGAGTTGTTTGGCCGGCTCCTCGACGCCCTCACCCTCGGCCGCTCCCGGATCGATCTTCTTGAATATCTTCTCCTGTATAGTCTTCTCGATCTTTTCCCGGGCCTTCTCCTTCACCTGTTCGACCGCAGCCGTTGTATCGAGTGTGAACCGGGGCGACCCCATCGTGCCGGTGACTTTCAGGGGCAGTTGACCCCACCCCTCGGCATCCCTCAGGAACTTGCTGGTCCTGCCCGCCTTGTCGAGCTTGGCGGTCAGCTCCGGGGAGAGCCGGCCGTCGAGGACCACGTCGAGGGAACCGTCGAGACCGACGTTGCCGCTGGGAGCCAGGCGAACCTCCCGGCCGTTGAAATCGCTCGACAGGTTGATCCGTCCATCTTTTATGGTGAAACTCCCCTTGGCATCGCTGAACCGCAGCTCCCGAAGCTCCGGAAGTCCGAGGAAATCGGCGAGGCCCACGACCAGACCGGCACCGGTCAGTTTTCCGTCGCCCAGAGTCAGCTTGCCCTTTCCTGAGATACTGCGCTTGAAGGTCTCGGGAAGGGTCCCGCGGCCGCTCATGTGGGTTTGAAAATTGAGCAGACCGAAGATCATGCCGCTCGCCTTGGGGGCAAAGGCGCTCACCAGGGGGTCGGCCTGCACCCCGCTGAAAGCCAGGTCGGCGGTATAGGCGAGCCCTTTCTGGCCAAGATCGACCCGGGCCGTCTCGCTCAGGGTACCCCCCGCCATTTCACCGGTCATCCGGTCCACGGTCAGGATGTTTTTGTCGAGAAGATAGTGCATGTCGAAGTTGTTCACGGCGAGCCCCTTGTAAACGGTCTGGCCGATCTGAACCGTCCCTTCGGCCCGCAGAGGCAGGTCGAGAGGCCCGACTTCCGAACCCGCTTTCGGTGCCTGGTCCCCGGCCCCGCCTTTCTTTGCTGCGGCGGCCGGCGCCGCGGCCGTCCCCAGAAGGGGCTCGATCAGAAAGCGGTCGGAACGGATGGCACTGGATATTACGATCGGCTTTCCGTAGAGGTTGCTCCCATTCAGGTCGATGTCGGCACGGTTCTCTCCCAGGACCAGCTTGAGTCCCTCGGACCTGAATGAGTCCTTCTCAAGGGCGATCACCCCCGACAGCGCCGGCCGGGCGCCCCCTGCGCTGGCCTGTACATTTTCGAGCCGGATCTCTCCGTCCCGCAGGAGCTTCATCGGCTCTGCTGTGCTTCCGGCCAGATTGATCCGGGCATTGACGGAGCCGGCAGGTTTCAGCTCGCCGAGCTCCGGCACCAGCCCCGGAGGCAGGGCTGAAAGGCTGGGCTCAAGTTCCAGATCCTTCAGGACGAGGGCCAGTGCGAGTACGGGGCTTTGCAGGAAATCCTCCACATGGCCGGAAACCTCCAGCGGAACGCCATTAAATGCGATGACCCCACGCTCCAGGTCGAGCCGTCCTGCGTTCAGGTCGACCCCCAAGGCATAGTCGAGGTGAAGGGCGCCGCCCTGAATCGGAGCATCCGGAAGGGCATTCAAAAGAAGGTCGATCTCATCCAGGCCAACCTTCCCGCTCGAACTGACTTTGCCTGCGCCTCCCTCCAGGGCAAGATCGAGACTCACCTTGAGAGAACCTAGTTTTCCGGGGAGCGCCTCTCGGAAGTAGGGCGTGAAGGGGACCAGGTCCAGACCCTTCATCTTCACATCGGCACTTCCAGACAGCGCCTTTGGATTAGCTTCCCCCAAGACGGCCAGAGAGCCCCCGTTGACGACGGCGCTGAGATCGAAGGGGAAGGCATCCTCCAGGGAGATATCCCGGGCGCGCAGTTCCAGTTCGGACACCTTGTGCCGGTAGGGCGCCTCGGTCCCGAGGGCATGGTCGAGAAAGAGAATCTCCCCTTCGGCGATGGAAACCTCGGACACCAGGAGGTCGAGGGGCTGGCCATCCGGGGTAACTTCCGGCTCCGCGCTCTTTTCCGTTTCCTGGACCGGGTCCACTGGCCCGGCACCGAGCAGGTCGCTGAAATTGAAACTCCCGTCGGCAAGGCGTACGACCCGGATGGAGGGCTTCACAAGGCGAACCTCATCGACAACCACCCGCCCTGCGAGCAGAGGCCATAAACTGTAGCGCAGCACAACCTTCTCTGCCGCCACAAAGGGATCGGCTCCGTCGCGTTCGGCAACGACCAGGTCGCCGAGGGTGATGCCGGAGAGGAGGCTCACCTCCACCGCGCCGAGGCCGACCTCGCGGTGCAGTGCCTTTTTGGCGAGGGGCTGCAGGGTATCGCGCACCCGCTCCGGGGTGATGAGGACCTTGGCAAGGATCGCAAAAACAATCGTCAAAACGACCAGTATGGCGACACCTATGCCGAAATACTTTCCGAGTTTCTTCACTTTCTGCCTCCTCGGTTACCGAAAGCCAGAGCCGACAAGGTCTGGACCTTCAGCGGAAGATATCCACCCCGCTCCCAGAAAACGTTCTTTTGGGTCAACATTTTTGACTCTGGTCAAGGTGCCCCCCGCTCCCTAGACCTATCCTAAGCGCAAATCCCTGATAAACTTCGCTTAGCAATTATACCGCTTCAAGGAATGATCATCGGCCTATCGGGGGAAAATTATCAGGTCCTGCCGCCTGGATTTACCAAACACCAACACCCGACCAAGAGGAGGAATACAAGATGTTTTGTTACCAATGCGAACAAACCGCCCAGGGAACCGGATGCACGAAAGTCGGCGTCTGTGGCAAGCAACCGGACGTTGCCGCCCTGCAGGACCTGCTAGTCTACGGCCTCAAGGGGGTCGCTTTCTGGGCCAACGAGGCGCGCAAGGCCGGAAAAATAGAGGCCGCAATCGACCGCTTCATGATCGAGGGTCTCTTCACCACCGTCACCAACGTCGACTTCGACCCTGCTGCCATCGAAAGGGTCTTGCGCAAGTGCGGCGAGGTCAAAGAGCAGGCCAAGTCCCTGGCCGGCCCTGTCAGCGGGCCCGTCCCCGAGGCCGCCGACTGGCAGCCGGCCATCGGCAGCGCCGCCCTGGTGCAGCAGGGCGAAGCCCACGGCGTCAAGAGCAACGACATCGACCCGGACGTCAAGAGCGTGCAGGAACTCGTCATCTACGGCATCAAGGGCTACGCCGCCTACGCCGAACACGCCCTCACCCTTGGCGCCGAAAGCGACGAGATCTACGCCTTCACCCACAAGGCCCTTGCCGCGACCCTCGACAACAGCCTCGGCCTGACGGACTTCGTCACCCTCGCCATGGAATGCGGCCGCATCAACCTTGTCACCATGGAGCTGCTCAACAAGGCTCACACCGACCACTACGGCCACCCGGTTCCGACCCCGGTCCAGCTCGGCACCAGGGCCGGAAAGGCCATCCTCGTCTCCGGCCACGACCTTCGCATGCTCGAGGAATTGCTCAAGCAGACCGAGGGCAAGGGGATCAACATCTACACCCACGGCGAGATGCTCCCCGCCCACGGCTATCCCGGCCTCAAAAAGTACCCTCACCTCGCCGGCAACTTCGGCAACGCCTGGCAGGACCAGGCCAAGGAATTTCCCGACTTCCCCGGCGCCATCATTTTCAACACCAACTGCATCCAGCGCCCGACAGATGCCTACAAGGACCGCCTCTTCACCTGGGGCCTGGTGCAGTGGCCCGACGTCAAGCACATTGACGGCTGGGACTTCTCCGCTGTGATCGAAAAGGCCCTCGCCAGCCCGGGGTTCGAGGAGAAACCCGGCAAGGAGATCCTGGTCGGCTTCGGTCACAATGCAGTTCTCGGCGTCGCCGACAAGGTCATCGAGGGAGTCAAGGCCGGCGCCATCAAGCACTTCTTCCTCATCGGCGGCTGCGACGGCGCAAAGTCCGGGCGCAACTACTACACCGAGTTCGCCGAGAAGGCCCCCAAGGACACGGTCATCCTGACCCTGGCCTGCGGCAAGTACCGCTTCAACAAGCTCGAGTTCGGCGACATCGGGGGCATCCCCCGCCTGCTCGACGTCGGCCAGTGCAACGACGCCTACAGCGCTGTCCAGATCGCCCTGGCCCTAGCGGACGCCTTTGACTGCGGGGTCAACGACCTGCCCCTCAGCCTGATCCTCTCCTGGTACGAGCAGAAGGCGGTGGCGATCCTTCTCACCCTGCTCCACCTCGGGATAAAGAACATCAAACTGGGGCCGACCCTGCCGGCCTTCGTCACCCCGAACGTCCTCAACTTCCTGGTGGAGAACTTCAACATCGCCCCCATCGGCACAGCCGACGAGGACCTCAAGGCGATTCTCGGCTGATTTCAACCCGCTCGTTCGCACATCAAAAAGCCTCGCCCTCCGAAACCGGTGGGCGAGGCTTTTTCCGTACAGATTCCCGCGCGAGAAAGGGATGGCGGGACGGCTCCCTGACCCAGCACGCCGAGGAGGTGGCCGAGAAGTCAACAACATCTTTTTGGGTTGTCGCAGTTTGGAAAAGCGGACCGAAAGGGGGGGTCCGATTGGAAAAGTGACCCGTCGCATCGCCGAGAAGGCTTCCGCCGGCCTAGAAGAAGCGCCGCACCATGGCGTGGGCGAGAAACTGGGAGTGCTTTTCGTAAAAGATCCCCCCAAAGGGGTTGCTGGGGTTGTCGTTGTCCTGCCGCGCGGAAAGGGCCACCTCGAAGGCGAGATCGAAACTCCATTGCCCGTGCTGGGTGCCGACCCCGGCGGTCAGGTGGTCTTCGACGATCGCCGGGAAGAGCGGGGAGAGTGTGGTGTCGGGAACGGGGGAATCACCGTGATTGTACCCGAGGCGCAGAAGCCACCCCGGCAGGGCTTCTATTTCGGCCCCGACCGCGTAGACCCACTGCTCCTTCCAGTCCATGGGAAATCGAATGGTTCGGCTGGCCGGCGCGGTAGGGCTCGAGGGGTTATCGAGGCGGATGATAATCGTATCGATGGCA
Organism: Desulfuromonas sp.; assembly: GCF_002868845.1. NCBI lineage: Bacteria > Pseudomonadati > Thermodesulfobacteriota > Desulfuromonadia > Desulfuromonadales > Desulfuromonadaceae > Desulfuromonas > Desulfuromonas sp. The sequence continues at coordinate 43,974 of NZ_PKUB01000022.1, read as the reverse complement.
CCCTCCCAATCGATCCAGTCGACATCGGCCGCCAGTCGGATCCGCGGCGAAACATGGTAGCTGATCCCCAGCCCCGCCTGTCGCGGCCAGTCGAAGCCCTCCATCTCGGCGTCGTATCGAACCTTCTCCTCGCCGAAATTGAGAACCATGTTCCCCCCGTCAAAGTCGAGTTCCGACCTGGAGAGGTAGGCGCCTCCGAAGGTCACGCGCCCGAGGGTATACTGAAAGCCGAGGCGAAAGCCGTAGCCGAAGGCTTCCATCCCCTCGAGATCCATCCCTGCGAACTCGGGACCGGATGACTCGGGGAAGAGCTCCATTTCCGTGTTGGCGTAACCGAGATTGAGGCTGGCCCCAAGCTTCAGGCCGCTCACCGGGCTGCGCCAGGCCAGCGTCGGGGTGACCTTGGCGTACCGCACGTCGGAACTGAGGTCGTCGACCGTGCCGAACGGGGTGTGCAGTCCCCTGTGATCCACGCCCATCCCCCCCTGGGAAAAGAGCCCGACCCCAACAGTCAGGGGAACCCCTGCCAGGGTCACCGGCTGCGCGTAGGTAAGCAGGGGTAGGAGAAATACCTGGTCCTGCGCGTCGTGGCTTTCGCCGTGAGAATGCCCATGGGTGATCTGCGGCATGAGGAGGCTGAGGGCGAGTCCGATTTCAGGCCCGGCGCACTCGCAGAGTCCGGCGGGATTGATGTTCATCGCCGTGGCGTTGTCGACAAGCGCCAGGTCGGCCCCGCCCATAGCCGGAGAGACGGCCCCGAAGCCGATCAGGTTCATCCCGTTGGTCCCTTCGGCGCCCTGGGGAATGGAAACCAGGAGCAGAAAGGCGAGCAGGGGTAACCAGCGCTGTCTGACGCTTCTTCGCGTCATGTTTGATGCCCCTTTTCTGGCCTTTGTTCCGGGGATGAGAAGACACCCCGGTGGCAGGAAGGCCCCATTGCCTCCCCGGCACGGCCAAGTGGTGGTTTTCCCGGGGTGCCTCCGAAGGGGAGCAGCGAGTGGGAAGCAGAGAGCCTTTCGCCTCCGACAGCCCTTCGAGCAACGGGAACCGGGCCCCTCTCGAGCCTAGCAGGCCGGAGGGCCGAAGCGGCCCCTCCCATGCCTTGCTACTTTTCTCCGAGAACCTATTACATTCCCTATTACTTTTAGCCGAGGAAGTCAAATGAAAAGCCCGGCGGCCGAAGAGATTCGAGGCGAATAGCCCCCCCCGGCTCGAGGCATTGAATTCACCGAAATCCTATTCGTGTCCCGCCCGAAAACCCTTCCAAGGGCCCCGTTCAGGCTCGGGCGGGTCATTTTGCCCCGGAGGCCTGGGGCACTTTGACCCGCATCCGCCTGAGGCGTATACGGAAAACGGTTATTTCATTGCCAATTCGGGTAGTTGGAAGGATATGCGTTGTTGGCACAACTCTCGCAATCGTCCTTGGGCATGCAGGCTGCGCATGTCTGGCGGGCCGGAAGACGGAAGGGATCTTCCGAACAACAATCCAACAAGGAGCAGGGACCATGGGAGAAGCGGCAAAGGCGTTCTGGATCGACGAGGAGGAACTGGCAGAGACGGAACCGGACATGTCCTACGAGGACATTTCCCTCCTCTGTACCGGGGAGTCGGATGATTCCTGGAAATTCGGAAGCGACTAGGTCGCTTCCGCCAGGAAAAAAGAATCACCACACGACCCGAAGGGCCCTGATCGAACGATCAGGGCCCTTCGGGCATTTCCGGTTCCAAGGCAGATCTTCGACTCTTCGAACCATTCCATACCGGGGAAGGAGCCGAATCCCCTCCCATCCTTCCCCATGATTTCCCTAAGAATGATTCCAGCGTCCCATTCCAGAGCATCGTTTTCATTGCGGTTTCCAAACAAGGACCACTCGCCCGCCGATTGGCGCTTGTAACAGGCCCCCTTCTTATATATGATTTTCAGTATATCAAGCAGAATCCCAAGGAGGTCCCATGCCCATTTACGAATACCGATGCAGCGACTGCCAACAGGTCGTCGAAAAAATCGAGCGTCAACCGTCTGAGGAGACCCCCTGCCCGGCTTGCGGAAAGACGGCCCGCCGCAGCGTTTCTGTCTTTGCAGCGTCTTCGAGCGGGGGCAGCGGCGGCTGCACGCCCCCGCCCGGTTCGGGCTTCGGCTGAGCCTAGAAATTCGGTGGCGTGACCACCGCAAAACGCAGGAACGGGGCCGACCGGCCCCGTTCCTTTTCCCTTCTTCGGAAGTTCCCTCTACAGCCCCTCCCCCTTTTTAGAGCAATCCCTTCTCCCGGAGTTCTCCCAGCAGCCCCTCCCCCTGAGCCAGACTGTCGAAGATAACCGCCGAGGTGATGGTGGCCGAGGTGACTGCGTCCACCTCGGGGTCGAAGGGAGCCGGAGAAACGAGAGGCCTGCCCAGCACACGACGGGTCATCTTCTGCACATCCCCGGGACTCCAGGGCTCGTTGCCGTACTTGGTCAACTGCAGTGGCTCGAAGCCGACCACCCGGCCCGAAGCGTCGAAGACGTAGACGAAGTGAACGTCGTGACAGATGTCGCACACCGAAGTGCGGCTGACCACCTCGGCGAAGAGCCGCTCCCGCCTCTCGTCCCTCTTCATCAGGGCCGTATAGACCCGGCGGCCGCTTCGCAGCGCCACCGGACTCAACTCGACGATCACCCCTCCGGCATCGATCACCGCGGTGCGCACCCGGTACTGAAGCTCCTCCTCGCTGAAGAGGGGCGCGATGGCGGTTCGCGCTTTCTCGATCCGCCGCCCCCGCCGACGCAGGTCCTCGAGGTCCTCGGACGCCAGGCCGCGCAGTTCCGCGAAAAGCCTTTCGTGCTCAAGGTTCATCCCGAGGTGGCTGCCGGCGACGACCCCTTCCTGGCCCGGAGCGCCCTGGCGGACGTAGATGGACAGGGGAGTGGTGCCGGCGCCGAGAGCGCGGTGGAACCGGAACTGCGGATCGGCGACGATGGGGAACCGGACCCGGAAGTCGGCAACGAAGCGTGCCACCTCGTCGGCAACGTTCCCGGCGGCCAGCCCGAGAATTTTGATCTTCCCCCGGGTCTCCGGATCGGCTTCTATCCGTTCGAATAGCTCGTTGTACGGACCGGTCTGCATCTGGCAGTGGGGGCAATGGACATTGAGCATCTCCACCAGGACCAGGTCCGCCTCGACCTGACTGAGGGTGAACCGCTCTCCGGGCGCCAGGCCAAGATAGTCCCGGGCATCGGAGGCGGCGGGGGTCGTCAGGGAAAGTTCCGGGAAGGGGTCTCCCAGGCCGACCAGGCCGGCGCCTTCGGCCAGGCATACGGAAAGAGAAAAGGCGATGAGCAAAAGGGGCAGGATTAGAACAGCAAGGTGTCTTGCCATGGAAGCCTCCCTCGTTATCTGCAACGAGGAAAGGGGCCGGCCGGCCCCTTTCCTCCCCGGTCCCGCCTAGCCTTGGACGAACTCGGCGGCGGCCTTGCTCAAGCGCGCCAGGTCATCGGCGCTCTTCGCCTCGCTGTAGACCCGGACCACGGGCTCGGTCCCCGACTTGCGGAACAGCACCCAGGAATCGTCGCCAAAGACCCACTTGAAGCCGTCGATGGTAATGACCTTCTCGATCGTCTTGCCGGCGAGGTTGGAGGGCGGGGATGCGAGTTTCTGCGCCAGGTTGCCCTCGATGTCGGGCCCGAGGCGCAGGTTGTCCCTGTGAGAGTAGACCTCTCCTACCCTGCGATACAGGTCGGCAAGGAGTTCGGTGAGGGGCTTGCCTTCCACGGCGACCATCTCGGCCACGAGCAGGCAGGCGAGAATGCCGTCTTTGTCCGGAACATGGCCGCGCAGAGTCAGCCCGGCGCTCTCCTCGCCCCCGATGAGGATCTCGTCGTCGCGGATGAACTCGCCGATGAATTTGAAGCCGACCGGAGTCTCGTGCACCTTCATCCCGTGATGCCGGGCGACCGCATCGACCAGTTGGGAGGTCGCGACCGAGCGGGCCACGTCGCCGCGCTGGCCCTTGGTGCGCAACAGGTAATCGAAGAGCAGGGCGAGGATGTAGTTGGGCTCGATGAATGTGCCGTCGTGATCGACGATCCCGTAGCGGTCGGCGTCGCCGTCTGTGGCCAGGCCGAGAGTGATGGCGTCATCCCCCCTGACAAGGTCTATAAAATCAGCGATATGACTTCGCGCCGGCTCCGGGGGATGCCCACCGAAGTAGGGGTCGCGATGGTCGTTGATGGTCACTACGTCTACGCCGGCCTCTCGCAACAGGGCGTCAAGGTAGCCCCGCCCGGTACCATAGAGAGGGTTGACGGCGACCTTGATGCCCGAGCGGCCGATAGCCTCGAAATCGATCAATTCCCGTAGCCTCTCGAAATAGGGCTTCCGGGGGTCGATATTCTTCACCAGGCCCGCCTCGAAAGCCCGGTCCATCGGCATCTCGTGGAAGCAGACCTCCCCCACCATGGCATTGGCCCGATCTTCGATGTCCCGGGTGGTTTCGGGGAGAGCGGGGCCGCCCCAGTCGGGGGAGAACTTGAGCCCGTTAAAGTCGAAGGGGTTGTGACTGGCGGTGAAATTAATCCCGCCGCCGGCCTTCCTCCGCATAAGCTCGAAGGCGATGACCGGCGTCGGGGTGTCCCGATTGCACAGGTAGGATTTGATCCCGGAGCCGGCCAGAACCCGGACCGTTTCGCGGGCGAAGAACTCACCCATGAAACGGCTGTCGTAGCCGACAACGACCCCCTTCTCCCCCTGCCCAGCCTCCCGAAGGTAGTCGGCAATGGCCTGGGTCACGATGCGTACGTTGGCGAAGGTAAAGTCTTCGCAGAAAACCCCCCGCCATCCGGAGGTGCCAAACTGAATGCGAGCCATAATCTCAAACCTACCTTGAATTAAATTGTAACAAACCGAAAGGCCGAAAACGGGGCGCCACGATTCAGCGAAGCAGCACCTGCGCTCCCCGGTAGCCGAAATAAAGGCCGAATCCGAGAATGAAGAGCGCACAGGATCAGACCAGGATTCGGTAGCCTCTGTCGCTGAGAAATCGACGGCCGAAACTGACCGTTCCGGCGACGAAAGTATACCACACGAAGTCCGCCAGAATGTGGAACAGGTAGAAGACGGCCACCCCGGCGGGTCCCGCCTTGTGGGCCACGGCCAGGTACCCCATTCCGACGGTGGCCCACCAGAGGGTGAAATAGGGATTGGCAAGGCTCACCACTGCGCCGGCGGCCAACGGGTGCAGGCCGCTCCCCTCCTCGCCCACCAGTTCCAGGCGCAGGGTCGGCAGGCTGCGCAGCATTCCGTAGCCCATCCACAGCAACATCCCCCCCCCGGCCAGAGCGATGACGGAGAAGGCAGACCCGTCCTGGACAAGGTCCGCCAGGCCGAAAAACAAAAGCAGGACCAACGCTCCCTCAAGCAGAGCATGCCCCGCCATCAGCAGGGGCCCGGCCCACATCCCCCGGCGCACCGTCTCTGTCACGGTTACCGTCAACAAAGGACCGGGCATCATGGCGCCGGACAGCCCCAGGAGGAAAGACATCCCGGCAATGGTCATCAGGTTCATCAGGGGTTCTCCTCGTCCCAGTCGAGCGGCGCCGGATATTCCTGTATCCCTTCAACGTAGGGACAGTCGCAGGGCAGAATTCCGCGCCGCACAAGATCGGGGGTCAATAAAACACAGCCGGGCCGGCCCGATGATCGAAAATCGTAAACGGTGCAGAGTCGGGTTTCGAGGTCGAGCTTTTCGCAGGGCACGTCGGTGTAGTAAACCCGACCTTCGAATTCAACCTTCTCGTAGCAGCAGCGCCCGCAGCGCCGGCAGAGCTTTTCCCAGGCTTCCGTTTCCAAGTCCGACCTCCCCTTCCCTGTTTCCTGACAGCCTAGCTGATGGCTGACCAACCGGTCAACATGCAAAGGAGCTTCAAATAGTCAAATAGTCGTTGACAAAACCAGCCAAACCGATTAAATATGTTGGTTCTGACTAGGCGACAAAGCGCAACGTAAACGCGAGGAGGCAAGACCCATGCAGTGTCAAACCGTTCTTTCCGGTACCGAGTGTACCTTCTGGTCTAAAAAAGGCTGCACCTTCGAGGACAACACCTGCCAGACCGTCATCGACGAATGTCAGGGATGCGACCGCATCGTCGAGGGATCCATCGGCCAGGTCTGTTCCGTGGCCCCCTCCCCCGAGAGGAAATGGTCCGCTGGACTGTGCAACTTCGCTACCCACAAGAAAATCGACATCAAGACCGAAGAGGCCCGGGTCAACCCCCTCAAAGCCTCCAAGAAGGCCGCCAAGAAGTAACGCGTCCCTCCGTTTTGAAAAAAAGGGCAGGCCCTGTAGGGTCTGCCCTTTTTTATTGGAATCATGCCTCGAGAAAGGCCACACGAAACCGGCCGATTTTTTCAGCAGAGCCGCCAAGCCCCTTCTTCAAACCTCGGCCTTGAGTCCCTCCACGACGGCGGCAACCTCGTCCCGGATCTCCTTGGACCCGGGGGAGCGCTCCAGAACCAAAAACTCCTGAAAACTGCTCAAAGCCTCTTCAGGCCTTTCCTGGTCGAGGCAGATATTGCCCAGGGTCAAGTAGGCAAAGGCAAAGGCGGGATCGAGGCGCAGAACCTCCCGGCAGGCCTCCTCGGCCGCTTCGAGTTCATCCGCGTCGTAGTACATTTCCGTCAGGTTGTAGTAGGCCTGGGGATCCTCGGGATCGAGTTCAATGACCCGGCGGAAATGCCCGAGGGCCTCCTCGTTGCGACCGAGAGCGAAACAGGCGTCTCCCAAAGAGTTGATGGCAAAGATCGAATCGGGCTCGATCTGCAGGGCCTTGTGGAAGGACTCCATGGCCTGCTCGACCCGCTCCTGGTTGAAATTGACCAGACCCACGCTTACCCAGGCATCGGCCTGCCTGTCGTCCAGGGCCAGTATGTCCCGGTAGACCTGCAGGGCCTCTTCCGGTCTCTGCCCCTCGAAAAAGGCATCCCCCAGAGCGAAGAGCACTTCCAGGTTCTCCGGCTCGAGTTGCCTGCCTTTCTGAAAAGATGCAATGGCCTCTTTGACCTTGCCGTCCTCGGCCAGGGCCTCGCCGAGCATGAGATGGGTTTCGGCCGACTCGGGCTGCTGCTGAGCGGCCTGCCTCAGGGCGCGGGTGGCGGCCCGGTAATCGCCTGTTTCAAGGGCCTCCCGGCCCTCTCTCAAAAGATCCTCGAATTCCTTCATGGTGCTCGTCCTTTCACAATCCTGCGCTCAGTAGCCCAGTTGTTCGTTGACCAGGCAAATACGCAGGTCTGTGGCCCGCGGCTTGCGCTCGATGATGGTTGTGATGCGACATATCCGCTCGGGCGAATTGCAGTCGGAGCAGAGGCCGGTTTTTGCACAGGGTGTATCGAAACCGAGACGGCGCGCATTGGGCGGGCAGGCCACCTCCTTGACCCGGCGCAAAGCACTCTCAAGGCTGTGGCAGACCTTGTTGACCCCCGCCACGACAACGACCCTTTGAGGCCCGAAAGCCATGGCGCCGACCCTATTGCCGGTGGCGTCGATGTTGACCAGGTGCCCCTGAAGGGTCAGGGCATTGGTGCTGGTAAAGAACAAGTCGCAGTTGAGTTGATCCTGCATCACGCCCCGACGCTGCTCGGGAGAATAGCCAGATCTGCCATGCACTAGGGTCTTCTTCCCCGCCCCTTCGAAAAGCCCCACCAGATCCATGTCCGCCAGGGTCATGGAGCCTCCGAACCCGAGAGTCTGCGCCTCATCGGCCTCCCCCTTCAGGTATGCGACGGCCTCCTCCCGACTCTCACAGACGGTGGTGGCGAAACCGTTACGTTCCAGGGCAACTGCGGCCTGCTCCAGCAGGCTCCGGCGGTGCCATCTTTGGTGCTCGTCCATACACCTGTCTTCTTGGTAAGCTTTATCGGGCATGTCGTTCAAGAGCTTCAAGCAGCCCCCAGGGAGAACTCTCGACTTTTTCAACCCGCACCCCCAGTTCCGCTTCCAGATCATTCAGAGACAAGTCGTCCAGGAATACATCCTCCCCGTCCTTGAGCATGACATCGGGGACCAGGAGAACTTCTCCGAGGGGTTTGTCCCGCAGTTGAGCCGCCACGTCGCGGCCGGTAAGGAGTCCGGTTACCGTGACCTGACCGCCGAAGAATTCGTTACGCACGGGGTGCAGGTGGATGATGACCCCGGTCTTTTTGGACAACGCAACGCAAAACTTCTCCAGCTCCTGCAGCGACGACTCCCCGGTAATGGTGGAAAATTCGGGAGACTCAAGTGACCGGGCCTCGGCCAGCGCTTCGGCAGCGTCGGACCGGAACAGAGGGACCATCCCGACGCCGTTTTCCAACTGCCCCAGATCCTCGTAGGCCTCGATAGGAGGAAAATCAATTCCTGCCTTCAGGTAAAACTCGTCTGCTGCGAAGACGAAGCGGGTTCCGCATCGATCCAGCAGCTGCTCCTGATAGCGCTCGAGGACTTCCAGAACACTCCGAGCAATCTCTGGAGAGACTGATTCCAACGTGGGAAGCCGCTGCCGGTACCCAGTCAGCCCGAGGGGAACGACCGCCAGGGAAATGACGCCCGGATGGAGGGCCTGAAGATCCTCCACGGTCCGCTCCAACTCCTCACCGTCATTCAACCCAGGACAGAGCACAATCTGGGTATGCACCTCGATCCCGGCGGCGGTCAAACGCCGAAGCAGATCGAGGATCGGCGGGCCTTCGACCCCGAGAAGCCTGGAACGAAGCTGGTCGTTGGTGGCGTGTACCGACACATAGAGAGGCGAAAGGTGCTGGTCGATGATTCTCTGGATATCGGCCTCATCCAGATTGGTCAGAGTGATATAGGATCCGTAAAGAAAGGAGAAGCGGAAATCCTCGTCCTTGACGTAGAGCGTCGAGCGCATGCCGCTCGGCAGCTGGTGGACGAAGCAGAAAATGCAGTTGTTGCCGCACTGCTTCGGCTCCGGGTGCTCGAAATGCAGACCCATCGGGGCGCCTGCGTCCTTTTCCAACTCGATGTCCCAGAGTTCGCCTTCCTTCTTGCGCACCTCGAGGAGGAGCTCTTCCTCTGAGAGTTGCAATTGAAAGTCGAGCAGATCGCGTACCACTTCGCCATTGATGGAAAGAAGGCAATCACCCGGTTCCAGGTCGAGTTCAGCGCCGATGCTGCCGGGGTCTACCGATAGGATTTCTATCATATGTTTGTCTCGGGAATCAGAAAACATGACCACTTGGCCACCGCGCCATGGAAGGTTCCGGCCGGAGCCACCGTGCTCTGAGGTCAGCGCGACAGGAAGAGAACGCCGCCGACGACATAATGAAGACCAGCTACGGCGGTCATCGCACCGGTCAACGCAAACAGGGGCGGCAGAAACGCGCCGCCCGCCCCAACGGCAACGGCAAGCAGGGCTATTCCGGCAGTCAGCAGTTCCAGACCGGTAGCCAGTTTGCCCCACGGGGATGGTCCTTCGGGAAGCGGTCGGTTGCAGAATAGAACGATCAGTGCCCCGAGAGCGGCGTAGAGGTCCTTGGCCACCACGAGAACCGCGAGCCAAGCCGGCAAAACCCCAACGGCAGCCAAGGACACAAAAGCGGTGATGCAAAGCAGCTTGTCGGCGACCGGGTCGAGGTAGGCACCGAGAAGCGTCTCCTGCCCGAGGATGCGTGCGAGCAAGCCGTCGAGAAAATCGGTGATAGCCGCTACGACAAACAAAGTAAGGGCCGCCGGCAACCGCCCGTAAATGACGGCGATCAGGAACCCCGGCACCAAAAGCAATCGCAGCAGGGTCAGAGCATTGGGGATGTTCATCCCATGCGCCATGGGCCCCTTCTCAGCGAACCGGAATTTGGTGAGTTTCCCAGTACGGTATCGCTCGAAAAGACAAGGGCCCCCGCACTAGGCTGCAACAGCCTCCGAGCGGGGACCCAAATTGTGTTCGCGGGGGACACCCCCTGGGGACGGGTTATCAGTCCCTTCCACCGTGCAGTCGGAAGGACCCGTCAGAGGAGGTGATCGAGGAAATGGCGTGCTTGTAGAGCAGGATGTCTCCACTGCTTTCCACGAGCAGGCAAAAACTGTCGAAGGACTTGATAAACCCCTCCAGTTTTTCCCCCGACATCATCACCACGGTCACGCGAACCCGCTCCTTGCGGGCCTGGTTAAGAAACTGATCCTGAATGTTGAATGGGGTCTTGGCCATGTCCGCTCCTTTTACTCTGCATAAAAATCTTCAATCAATGCGAGGATTCTATCAAACTCTCCACAGGAATCAACCCAAATTATTGAATTGTCTTTGCGAAACCAGGTAAATTGCCGTTTCGCGTACCGCCGCGTGTCCCTCTGGATGAGCCTTACCGCCTCATCCAGGGAGAGTTCCCCCTTCAGGTGGGCGATGCACTCACGATACCCGATGGTACGCAGAGCCTTTAGCGAGGGCGAGTACCCCATGTCCAGGAGAGTGCGAACCTCGTCGAGGAGCCCCTCCTGCACCATCGCCTCAACCCGCCGGTCGATACGCTGATACAACTCTTCCCGCGATGAGGAGACCGCCAACTGAAGGATTCGGTAAGGAGCCTCCCGAAAACCGTGCTCCGCCTGGAGATCCGAGAGGCGTCGCCCTGTTTGATCGTAAACCTCCAGGGCCCGCACGATGCGCACCAGGTCCCGGGGCTGAAGGCGCCGGGCAAGCGTGGGATCGATCTGTTCGAGGCGCCGGTGCAGGGCGCCCTCACCCTCGGCGCCCTCCGCCTCGAGCAGTTCGCGCCGCAGACCGGGATCGGCGGGCGGTCCCGGGAGCAGCCCCTCGGTAAGAGTGCGTATGTATAGTCCGGTTCCCCCAACCACCACCGGCAGACGGCTCCGGCCAAAGACCTGCCCAACAGTTTCTCTGCCGAGCCGGGCGAAATCGGCGGCGCTGAAATCCTGGTCCGGATCGACCACGTCGATCAGGTGGTGGGGAACCCGCCCGCGCTCTTCCCGGGTCGCCTTGGCGGTGCCGATATCGAGATGACGATAGACCTGGCGGGAGTCGGCCGAGATGATTTCCATCTCGAGCCGTTGGGCCAAACGCAGTGCCAGCGCCGTTTTTCCCGATGCGGTGGGACCGCAGATGACCAGCAGGGGCAAGGCCCCGGGGTCTTTAGACACCTCCCCCATCAGGTCCTCTTGAACATGCGTTCAACCTCGACACCGGCCAGGCGCGACATAACGGGCCGGCCGTGGGGGCAGTGGGCCTTGAAATCGACCCCGTCGAGATCGCGAAGCAGGGCGAGCATTTCTGCAGGGGCCAGGCCCTGGTTGGCCCGAATTACACCGTGGCAGGCCATGAGCATGAGGACCTTGTCAAGGGCCTCCTCGGCGAGCCCGCTCTTGCCGACGGAAGCAATTTCGGCCGCGACGTCCAGAACGAGCTGCTCCGCCTCGGCGTCTCGCAGCAAGCGGGGGACGGCCTTGAGAGCAAAACTCTTCCCCCCGAACGGTTCGAGTTCAAACCCAAGCCGCTCCAACTCCCCCAACTGCTCTTTAAGAAGGGCCGCTTCGCGAAAATCGACCTCAATGACCGTCGGGAACAACAGTGCCTGGCATTCGACCGTTCCCTGCCGGAACTGGGCACGAAGGCGCTCGAAACCGATTCGCTCGTGGGCTGCATGCTGATCGACCAGGATCAGGTCCTCCCCGTCCTGGCAAAGGATGTAACTGGAACGGTACTGCCCGATAAGCTCCAGGGAGGAGAAAAACCCGCCGGTGGCGATCATGAGCGGTTCGGGGGCGTTCTCGAACCGGCGAGGGGGGGCGGAGGAAGAGCCTGGAACGGCCGGTGCGCCGCCCGCATAGGACGTAAGAGCCTCCCGAACCCCCGTCAGAGCAACCTGAGGGGCGGCAACGGGCGATTGGGCAGGGCGATCAGGAACGGCGCCCGCAGACCCACCTTCGCGAATCGATGCGGCGGGTATGGTCTCGGGGGTAGGAGCCTCATCTGCATGGGAGAGCCACTCGGAGGGGCTCAGCGTCTGTCGAACCGAGGAGGCGAGAAAGTCGTGGACCCGTCCCTGCTAGCGGAACCGAACCTCGTGCTTGGTCGGATGAACGTTGACGTCGACCATTTCGGGATCGATCTCGAGGAACAGAACCGCAACGGGATAGCGCCCTTTCATAAGCAGGTGCCTGTACCCCCCAAGCACAGCATGCTGGACGACCCTGTCCCGGACGTAGCGCCCGTTGATAAAGGTGTAAATGTAGCCGGTTGTCGAGCGGGTGACGGCGGGCTGGGAGACGAGCCCCGTCAATTTAAGGCCGTCACCATCATCCATCTCAATGGCCAGTAGGTCTTTAAGGAGGGGACGGCCCAGAAGCGCCCCGACCCGCTCCTCGAGGGAGCCCTGCCGGTAGGCCTCCAGGATTGCGCGTCCGTTATGAACCAGGCGAAACTGCACTTCCGGATGGGCCAGGGCCAGTTTGGTCACGACATCGCCGATGTGGCCCAGTTCGGTCTCCTCGCGGCGCAGGAACTTGCGCCGCGCCGGTGTGTTGAAGAAGAGGTCTCTAACCTCCATAACCGTACCGCCGGGCAGACCCGCCGCCTCCGCCCTCCGGACAATTCCCCCTTCGGCGTAGATCTCCCATCCCTCCTGAGCCTCGGCCGAGCGGGTCCGGAGGGTAAAGCGGGAAACCGAGGCGATCGAGGGCAGAGCCTCGCCCCGGAAACCGAGGGTGCGCAACTGGAAAAGGTCTTCGGAAGAGGTGATTTTGCTGGTGGCGTGGCGCTCCAGGCAGAGGAAGGCATCATCCTTGCCCATCCCCTCGCCGTCATCGGTTACCCGCAACAGACGCTTGCCCCCCTTCTCCACTTCGATCCGAATATCCTTGCTCCCGGCATCGAGTGAATTTTCCACCAGTTCCTTGACCACCGAGGCCGGCCGCTCCACGACCTCGCCGGCGGCAATCTGGTTGCAGAGGGTTTCAGGCAAAATGCTTATTTTATGTTTATCCACAAGGAACGTCCTGGAGACGACTGTCTCGTGATTGGCAGCATCGAGCGGAAACGCGAACGGCCGGCGACGCCGGCCGTCTTCCAGTACTCAGTTGATGGTTGGTTTACATCTTCTGCTCGAGGCTGTCGAGCATGCTCTCGATCTCGTCGAGGTCTTCGAGCTTGTTCCGGGGCTCGGCCCCCTTGGGTGACTGACGCAGCAGACCGAAATCGCCCGCGATGCTGAACACGATCTTAGCGTCAACCTTGTTCATCTTGCGCATGTAGGCCTCGAACAGGCAGTTGTCGCAGAGGGTGTTGATGAGCCGGGGCACACCGCCGGCATAGCGATGAAGCGCCGGGATGGCATCGCCGGTGAAAGGCATTTTGCTGGCGCCCGCCACCTGCAGGCGGTGCTTGATATAAGATTCGGTCGTATCGACTGGGAGCGAGTGAAGATGATATTTCACGGCGACCCTCTGGGCGAGGGGCTCGTCAAGGCTGAGGCAGTCCTCCACCTCGGGAAGGCCGAAAAAAACGATATTAAGGAGCTTTTTCCCTGGGATCTCCAAATTGAGAAGACCCCGGAACTCCTCCATCAACTCCCGGCTCTGAAGCATCTGGGCCTCGTCAATAAGGACCACCGCCTTGCGCCCTGAGGCTTCGATCTCCTCGAGCCGTTCGTATAGCTGCCGGAGCAGTTTGAGCCGGTCGGTTGCGGGGTCTTCGACGCCCAGCTGCATGGCGATCCGGGTCAGAATCCACTCGGGCGTGATGCCGGAATGAACCATGACCAGGAGCGATGACTCGTAATGCTCCTCGGGAAGGTTGTCCAGCATGCGTCGGGCGAGGGTGGTTTTCCCCGTCCCGACCCCTCCCACCAGAACCGCCAGCCCCTTGTTGGAGTCGACGGCATACATGAGCCGGATGAGGGCCTGGCTGTGCTGCTCGGTATTGAAATAAAATCGGGCATCGGGGGCGTTTGAAAACGGTTCCCGTTCCAGGCCAAAATGCTCAATATAACTCATGCTCCCTCCCAGGGCTCGCGGCCCTCCCCTCAAACATAGGAGATGCGGTCCTTTTTACCCTTGCCCTGCCCCGTGCTCTCCGGAACAGGACCTTCGACCCCGAGGGTCTTCTGCAGCTGCTGGACTCTCTCGCCGACGTCCCGAAAAAAGGAATCGATGCCGGCCGCGGCCTGAAAACTCTCCAGAGCCTTGTCTGTCAGCCCCCAGTTGTCGTACATCGCGCCCATTTCATAATGCAGGCTGACCCGCTGGCCGGAACTGAGTCCCTTATCGGCCAGGGCCTCCCTGAAAACACCTTCTGACTCCTCGAAAGAGCTCCTTTCGGCGAGGCAGAGCCCCTTCAGGGTCAGGCAGTCCACTCGGCGCTCCGGTCTTTTCATGGCCTTGTCGAATTCGCCGAGAGCCTCATCGAGCAGTCCCATCTCCTTGTAGGCGATACCGAGGTGGTAATGGGATTCGAGATCTTCAGCCTCCTCCGCGGAGACCTCGGGGCCGCTCAGTTCGTTGAGGGTCTCTTCAAGAGCAAAGGCTTCATCCCCATCGCCGCTCCCGCCAACGGAGTCATCGGCCGGGAAGATTCCCAAGGGATCCCCGTCCGTCGGCGGCTCCAGAGACGCTGCCTCAGACCCGAGCCTTTCGACGATAACGGCAAGCTTGCCGCAGGCCTGAGCGTTGTCCGGATCGCGATCCAGAATGGCACGACAGACGCCCTCGGCCTCCTCGAGAAGACCCTGCTGCAGGTAAAATTCGGCTTCTTCCAGTTCGGCAGACCCGGCCGCCGAGGCAACGGGCGATGCCTCCGGGCCAACTTCAGGTTCTTCCTCCCAGGCCAAGTCAAGAAGAAGTTCCTCATCGGATTCGCTGGGGGCGCCAGAGGCCGAGACCGCTGCCGGGGCATCGGTTTCGGAGGCCACCTCAACCCTCACGTCTCTGCCGGCGGCGGAAGTTTCCTCCGTCGCCGGTTCGTCCAGTTCCAGCTCTATCTCGAATTCGAGTTCCTGCTCCTCGGGCTCCTCGGAAGGTTTGGGAACAACGGATGTTGCGGCGGTTTCTGCGACCTCTTCGAGGAATTCCAGGGGGATTTCCTCGACCTCACCTGAACCATCCTCACCATCGGAGCCACCGGAAAAATCCGCATCTTCAGGGATTCCGCCTTTGCAACCAAGAGCCTCGATGTCGACAGGCAGGTCCGCCGAAGGATGATCGCAGGATTCTTCGCCAGCGGAAAGGTCGACCTCCATGAAAGCGGACGATTCGGGTTCTCCGCTGGAGCTCGAAATCATGTCGAAGAGCTTGTTGCCCTCTCCTGCATGCTCATAAACGGCGCGAAGAGAATGGAGCACCTGCTCGTCCTGCGGCAGAGCCTCCTTGAGTTGCTCATAGATCTCCTGAAGGGCGGCGCAGCGTCCGTCATCGAGCAGAGCCTGCCGCCAGGGGTCGAGTTCACCCAGTGCGGAGTGCAAACGCCCCTCCCGAAGATGTAGTCGGACAAGCCCCAGCCGCGCATCGGGGTCGGAGGAGTCGTCCTCCAGAAGCTGCCGCAAAGCCTCCTCCTGCTCCCCCCCTCTTCCCAGAGATTCGTACCCCTGGGCCAGCAGGCGAAGAGCCCCGGTGTGCCCGGCGTGTTCTTCGAGCACCTTCCGAAGAATGGCGATGCCCTTTTCTACCTCTCCTTTTTCTATCAGGGCTTGAGCGAGCCCTGTTTTCATCTCCGACGCATCGGGGAAGAGGGGAAGGAAAATCTCATAGAGCTTGAGGATCTTGGAGATATCCCCCTTCTGCCGCAAAGATTCCTGAATCTCCCGGAACTCCTCCAAGCCCTTGTCATTCTGCCCCGCCGCGGCATAGCTTTCGGCGAGTTTGACCCGGATATTCAGATTATCCGGCGCAAGATCCTTCATTTTTTCCAGGGTCTTGACAACCTCGTCAGGCTCTTTGCGATTTTCGAAATAGTTGACCAGATTCCGGTATTCCGAAAGGGCATTGCCGACAAGGCCCTGCTTTTCATTCAGCTCTGCGAGACGGTAGTAGATTTTGACCTGTCCCGGATCGAGTTTTTGAATCTGCTTGCAGACGGCAATGGCTTTGAGGTGAAAACCGTTCTCCGCATAGTAGTTGGCCACCGTCTCATATTCACTAAGAGCCTTGTCCTTGGACCCTGCCCGGCTGAAGAGTTCCGCAAGTTTTTGCCGATGGCGAACCTCTCCCGGATCGATCTCAACGAGCTTCTGATAATCCTTGATGGCCCGGGTGATTTGCCCCTTCTGAAGATTTTTCTGCGCGGAGGCAAATAATTTTTCTTTTTTGGCCAAAGCCGTCCCCTGTCTATAGTTAATTGGGTATCAGCATACCTTAGGGCAAAAAGCGCCGCCCTGTCAAGAAAATGGAAGAGGAAATAAGCTAGAAAAAACGCATTCCTACAAGTCCCAAGGAAAAGCGGAACCGCCCCGGGAGGGATATCCCGAGACGACTGGCTCAGCGTCAGTCGAAGAGCTCAATCCTCGGCATGCCCATCTTTAAAAGGAAGCCATTTCAAACTAAAAGTTGAATTGCTGAGGGAACCCAAGTAGTAAGTATGCCGGAATTCATGTTTTTTTCAAGCGCACTACTTCTTCGGAGGAAAGGCGGCGAAACTTTCCGGCGGGAAGGTTCCCGAGATCCAGAAACCCGATACTGAGACGCTTCAGGCGACTGACCGGGTATCCGACCGCTTCGCACATGCGCCGCACCTGGCGGTTGCGCCCCTCACGGATGGTGATCTGAAGCCAGGTGTGACTGCCCCCGGACCTCACCTGTTCGACCCGTGCCGGCGCGGTGAGACCGTCCTCCAGCATCACCCCTTTTTGCAGATGGTGCCTGGCTTGGGAGGAAAGCGCACCCCGCACCCTCACCAAGTAGGTCTTTTCCACGCGGTGGCGTGGATGGGCGAGCCGGTGAGCCAGATCGCCGTCATTTGTGAGTAGGAGCAGGCCCTCGGTGTTGAGATCGAGACGGCCGATCGGAAAGAGACGGGCAGGGATATCTTTGACCAGGTCGGTAACGGTCGGCCTTCCCTGCGGGTCGCGCAAGGTGGTCACGTATCCGACGGGCTTGTTGAGCAGAAGATAAACCTTCTTTTCCCCCTGCCCGAGGAGGGCCCCGTCGACCCGGACCAGATCCTGATCGGGGTCGGCACCGTCGCCTAAGGAAGCCGGCTGGTCGTTAACCGTAACCCGGCCGGCGGCAATCCACTGTTCGGCCTCGCGGCGGGAGGCCAGACCGGCCTGGGCGATGAGTTTCTGCAAGCGCTGTTTCATGTAAAACCCCACCCGCATCGGGCGGCACTCCTGTAAATGGCTCTTAGTCTTCTGAGGTTTCCGCGGTCTCGAAAAGTGACGGGGTGGTCCCCTCCCCCTCCAGGCCCGACCCGGCGGAAAGTTCGCCGAACTCTTTCAGGGTGGGCAGGCAGGCAAGATCCCGCAGGCCGAAAAGCTCGAGAAAGCCGCGCGTCGTGCCGTAGATCATGGGACGACCCGGGGAATCCTTCTTGCCCAAAATGCGCACCAAGTGCTTCTCCATCAGGGTCTTGAGCACTCCGCCCGAGTCGACGCCCCTCAGGTACTCGACTTCGGCGCGGGTAATGGGCTGACGGTAAGCAATGATCGCGAGAGTTTCCAGGGCGGCCCGGGAAAAACGGAAAGGCCGGCTGCGATGCAGGCGCCGTACCCACTCCCCGTGTTCAGGCCGGGTTCTGAACTGAAGGCCTCCCGCGACCCGCTCAAGCAAGAGTCCGTGCCCCTGACGGAAGTGCTCTTCCATCTCAGCCAGGACCGTCTCCAGATCCTCCAGGTCGATCTCGAGAATCTCGGCAAGCCGTTCCGGGACGAGCGGCTCCGCAGAAGCGAACAGCAGGCTCTCGATCGTCCCCTTCAGCTCAGCCGTATCCAAGAGAAGACTCCGCGATCCAGAGATCGCCCACGGCCACGGCTGACTCTGAGGGGAAGAGCAAGATGGGCCCCCTCAGAGAGTTTTGCATGAAGTGCACCAGGCGCAGCCGCACGAGTTCGAGCATGGCCAGAAAGGTGACCACCACTTCCTGGCGCCCGGGGGCCTGGGAGAAAATCTCTGAAAAGGCCAGGTTCGGCCGTTGTGAAAGAAGGCCGAGGATACTGTTAACCCGCTCAGACACCGACAAACTCTCTGGCTCAACCTCATGAACCCCCGGCTCCGGGGCTCCCTTCAGAAGGGATCGAAAAGCCTCGACCAGTTCGAACAGTCCGACGGCCTGAAGAGACTGTTCCTCCTGCTCTTCACGCTCCTTCGTCTCGGTTGGCGAAAGAGTGCGGGTGAAGACCTCCCGCCCGAGCCGGGGCAGTTCCTCCAGAGAGGCGGCGGCCTCCCTGAAGCGCTGGTATTCCAGCAGCCTCCGAACCAGTTCGGCCCTGGGGTCCTCCTCGAAATCGTCCGTATCCTCGTCGGCGGATGCCGGAAGGAGCATGCGGGACTTGATGTGCATGAGGGTGGCGGCCATGAGAAGAAACTCGCCGGCGACCTCGAGGTTCAGGCTCTTCATCCCTTCGAGAATGGCCAGATACTGGACAGTTATTTCGGCGATGGGAATGTCGGAGATGTCCATCTCGTTCTTGCGGATGAGATGGAGCAGCAGGTCAAGGGGCCCCTCGAAATTGTCAATTTTGAACTGATAGCCCATGAGGACCCTTTAGCGCCCGAAGAGAAAGTGGATGGCCCTCTCCACAGTCGGCGCCTGGGGACCGGACAGAAAGGCCACAAGCTGAAAGACGATCGGCTGCAAGACCAGCCGCCAGAGATCGGTGAAAAAGACCAGAAAAATGACGAGTACGAAGCCGAAGGGCTCAAGCCGGGCCAGCAGGTCGGCCTGGCGCTGGGGAAGAATCCCGCTCAAGACCCTTCCCCCGTCGAGGGGCGGGATAGGGATCAGGTTGAAGACCCCCAGAATAATGTTGATGAAGAGGCTGAATCCGGCCATCAGCTTCACCGGCTCCAGCATCGCGGAAAGCGTCCCGGCGCCGGGGGCCAGGTCCCCCTCGAGCAGAGCCAGACCGCGCAAAAGAAGGGCCGAGGCCAGGGCAAGGGAAAAATTCGCGCTCGGCCCGGCCAGCGCCACCCAGATCATATGAGGTTTGGGACGCTTGAGATTGCGGAAATTGACCGGAACCGGCCGCGCCCAGCCGAAGCCGAAAAAGAGCAGAGCCAAGGTCCCGATGGGGTCGAGGTGCTTGAGGGGGTTCAGGGTCAGCCGGCCGAGCATTCGCGCGGTCGGATCGCCGAGGCGCTCGGCAACGTACCCGTGGGATACCTCGTGGATGGTCACCGCCAGCAGGGCTGGCACCAGCATGACGGAGATTTTGGCGACAATGCTTTCCATTAATTGCGCATCTCCAAAGGGAAAACACAGTCTTTGTAGCAGATGGGGCGGGGGGAAGTCAATGCGGCCGACAAAGGGAACCGAGAGGGACGCAGGAGTCTTAGGTCTTCGGAGCCGACCGGAGGAACCGCTTTTTCACCAGGGCGACCTCGTCCTCCCTGGTAACCACCTTGCCGTTGAGCCGGGCATCGAGCAGGCCATCGAGGATCTCCCTGTAACGGGGCCCGGGCGGTAACCCCATACGCTTCAGGTCGCTTCCGGTGAGGATGCTTGAGGCACCGGCCAGACGGGTGAAGTACTGGGAGATCCAACGGCGCACCTCCTCGTGACCGGCGCTGGCCATGAGGTAGAGCAGTGTTTCGGTTGAAAAGGGGGTCAGCCAGCGGTAAACCTGGCTGGCCCGCGGAGTGCGGCCCCGGGATCGGTAGCGGTGAATATCTTGCAAAACGCGGTGAGACTCCTCTCTTTCCTGCGCCACCACCATTCGGTAGCGGGCCGTTATACTGAGGCGGCTACAGACCCCTTCAATGGCGTCCCGATCGAGACTTGCGGTCAGGCAGAGAAAATAGACCAGCCAGCGCCGGCATGTCTCACCCGTGTAGAGCAAGGCATGCCAATGGAGGGCCTGGCTTGCGGCCTCGAACAGGGGACGGGCCTTCTTGATTCCAGCCAGGGAGGGGTGGATGTACTTGAGAAGGTCCAGTTCGGCCATGCGCAGAACCGCGGGAAGGGGGTCGGCCTCCATAAAGATAAGGACGAGTTCGTTGAAAACACGTCCCCCCCCGACCTTGTCGAGAAACCCCATGCGCACCGCGCTGCGCAGCAGTTGCTCGGTATGTACGCCCATGTGAAACCCGAGGCGCTGTTCGAAGCGGATGGCGCGAAACATTCGAGTCGGGTCTTCGACAAAGCTGAGATTGTGAAGAACCCGAATGGCCCTCTCCTCCAAGTCCCGCTGGCCCCCGAAAAAATCGTGCAAATCTCCGTAGTGTTCGCCGTTGATGGCCAGCGCCAAGGTGTTGATGGTAAAATCCCGCCGGTAGAGATCGAGCTTGATGGAGGCATGCTCCACGGTGGGGAGGGCCCCGGGCTCGAGGTAGTATTCCATCCTGGTCGAGGCGACATCAACCTTGAAGCCGTCGGGAAAGATGATCACGGCAGTGCCGAATTTGCGGTGGGCGCGGACCCGGCACTCGTGCTGCTTGGCATATTCGGTGGCGAAGGCGATCCCTTCGCCCTCCACAACGATATCGACATCGAGGTTCTCCTGGCGCAGCAGGAGGTCCCGAACAAAGCCGCCGACGGCAAAAATGTTCATTCCCAGAGCGTCCCCGACCTGTCCCATGTCCTGCAGCATTTTCAGTATGGGGGGGGGCAACTGGTCGCGCAGCAGCCGTGCCACCGACCGCTTTCGAGGAATCAGTTCCGAATTCCCGTTCCCCGCACCTTGACGGTGGTTGGCGCGAACCCCTGCCACCATGTGACGCAGGAGATCCGTGCGCGTGATGGCCCCGGCAAGACGTCCCTCTTCGAACACCGGAACAAAGCGCTGGTTGTTCCCGACAATGAGTTCCTTGAGAGATTCTACGGAGGCATCCGGGGTCACCGAGGCAAACTCCCTGCTCATATATTCCCGAACGGGGATTTTGCCAAGCCCGTGGTGGGCGGCCTTGTCAGCCACCTGCCGGGTGATGATCCCTGCCATCTCGCCATCGTCCATGACCGGCAGGGAGTTGATGTTGTAGCGGGTCAGGGTCTTGCGAACGTCCCCGATGGTGTCCGAGGCATTGACGCTCTTGACCGGAGAGGACATCAGGTGGCGGGCTTCCCACAAGGGATTGACGTGGCGCCTGAGGACATCGGGCAGCCGTTCAAGAATCTGGACCATGGTCAGGTCGCGAACCGTTCCCGAGGCCGCGAAGGCGTGTCCCCCCCCACCGAACTCGGCGAAGATCTCCCCCACATGCACTTCGGGAAGCCGGGAGCGGCCGACCAGAAATACCCGGTCCCCCATGCGAACGGCCACGAGCAGCGCCTGAAGGTTTTCCATGTCCTTGAGCTTGTGGACCAGAACCGCCAGGTCGACCACGAAATGATCCAGGGAAGCGTGGGCAATGGAGACATCAACACCGTTGACGTTGAGTACGGTGCGATTTTTGATGAGTTCGTGAAGCAGGGCGACCTGGTCGGGGGTCAACTACTGGGTGAGGAAGTCGGAGACGGTGTCGAGGTTGGCGCCGCAGGAAAGGAGAAAGGCCGCCGCCTGGTAGTCCCGGACGGTGGTGGAGCTGAAGAGCAGGCTGCCGGTGTCTTCGTACAGCCCAAGCATCATCATGGTGGCCTCTTCGGGATCGGGGGTGATACCCCGTTCCATGAAGAGCTGGGAAAAGACGGTGACGGTGGCCCCGACCGGCTCGATGAGCTCGAGGGTTCCACGGATGTCGGCCTGTCCGGACGGATGATGATCGTAGATGTGGATCTCGACGCCGTCCCGTTCCGCAACCGCTCCAAAGGGGCCGATGCGCTGCGATTGCCGGACATCGACCAGAATCAGGCGGGTGATCGCATCGAGGTCGATATCCCGGATTCGCTTGAAGTCGTAGGCATAAAGAGCGCTTCTGAGAAAAAATTCACGGAGGCTGCGCTCCTGGGCGCCGGCGAAAACAAGTTGGGCCCGGGGATAGAGCTTCTTGGCCGCGATCATGGCGCCGAGGCAGTCGAAATCGGCATTGACGTGAGTGGTGATGACTTCCATGACCGAAACCCGTCCCTTCCTCGCCCTTACGGGCGGAGACTGCCGATCAGTTCCCGGATATCCGCGATCCCCTCCTCGATGCAGAACTGCTCTATCCCCTCGATGACCTTCAGCATGGCCGTCGGTTCCACGAAGTTGGCGGTGCCGACCTGCACGGCGGTGGCCCCGGCGACAAGGAACTCCAGAGCGTCTTCGGCTTCCATGACGCCCCCCACGCCGATGACCGGGACCTTTACCGCACGGGCGACCTGGTGGACCATGCGCACGGCAACCGGCCGAATGGCCGGGCCGGAGAGTCCGCCGGTCGTGTTGGCCAGTTTAGGACGGCGGGTGCGGATGTCCACCGCCATGCCGGTCAGGGTGTTGATACAGCTGATTGCGTCGGCGCCGGCCTCCTCGACGGCTCTCGCCATGACCGTGATATCGGTCACGTTGGGAGTCAGCTTGACGATCAGGGGTTTGGCCAGGCGTTGGCGAACCACGCCGACGACGGCGGCGGCGGCCTCCGGGTCGGTGCCGAAGACGATCCCCCCCTGCTTGACGTTGGGACAGGAAATGTTAAGCTCCACCCCGGCGACTTCAGGAAGGTCCGAAAGGCGAGTGGCCACTTCACCGTACTCCTCCAGGGTGTTGCCGAAGAAATTGACGATGACGGGGGTGTTGACCTCGCGCAGGAACGGCAGTTTGTGTTCGACAAAGGCGTCTATGCCGACGTTCTGCAGCCCGATGGCGTTGAGCATGCCGCCGGGCGTCTCGGCGATGCGGGGCGTGGGATTGCCCGCCTTGGGCTTCAGGGACAGCCCCTTGGTGACAATGGCACCGATCCTCTCCAGGTCGAGATAAGGGGCATACTCCTCGCCGTAACCGAAGGTCCCCGAAGCCGGCATGACCGGGTTCTTCATTTGGATTCCCGCGACCTCCACGGCCAGGCTAGGACGCTCGTCCCCCTCCGACACGATAGCTTCTCCCTGTCTCATGATCTGCACCCCTCGCAGTATCCTTCCTCCTGACCGATCCTGCTCCAATCAAGTTGCTCGGCCCGAAACACGGGACCCTCCTTGCATGTGCACAAAAAGCGCGGTTTCCCCTCGCTGTGACCCGCCCCCTTGACGACGCAACCGAGGCAGGCCCCGACACCGCATGCCATGAGCGCCTCAAGGGAGACCTGCAGGGGCACTCCCCGATCGGCACAGATGGAATGAACCGCCTCAAGCATGGGCATCGGCCCGCATGCGTACACGCCAGCGCCGGGCTCCTCGTCGAGTTTGCTCTGCAGAACCCGGGTCACCAGACCTTGCTCGCCCAGGCTGCCGTCTTCGGTGGAGACGTAGGTCTCCACACCAAGTCTCTCGAACTCGGTCACGGCGATGATGTCGTCCCGGGTGCGTACTCCGATGAGAAGATTGACCCGACCCGTTTTGGCCAGTTCTGCGGCCAGCAGGAACAAAGGAACAAGTCCGATCCCGCCTCCGACGAGGATGCTCTGCCCCCCCGGGGCACCGAGATCGAACCCCTTGCCGAGCGGAGCCATCAGTTCGACCTGATCCCCTTCGTGAAGGGCGCTCATAGTCGCAGTGCCGCGCCCCACCACCTTGTAGAGCAGTTCGATATACTCCTTGGGGGGAAGCCCCTCGCAGTCGGGCGGCAGAAAGCCTGTGCGAAAGACCCCGAAGGGGCGGCGCAGCAAAGGGGCCAGGTCCCTTCCTACCCGAAGCATAACAAACTGACCCGCCCGGACCATCTCTTCGGCTCCCGGGGCCAGAAGGCGCATCCGGAAGTAACCGGGAGAGATTTCCTGATTGGAGAGTACAACGGTTTTGTAATCTTTCATGCTTCGTCTCTGTCCTTCCCGGGCACGGCCTCAGGCAGGCCCGTCCTTGTCTGAACCGGCGAAAAACCTAACAGGCGGCGCATGCCTATTCCGGCGCGTCAGCCTCGTGAAGCTCCATGATGAGGGCGTCTTCGCCGTCCTGATAATACCCCGTCCGTACCGCGACAGTAGAAAACCCGAAAGCCCGGTAAAGGGCTATGGCGGCCAAGTTCCCCTTTCGCACTTCAAGAAAAGCGCGCTCCAGCCCCCGGGACCTGCCGCGTGAAAGGACGTGGCGCAGAAGAGAACTCCCCACCCCGCCCCTGCGCAGCTCGGGTGACGTGGCCACGTTGTGAATTTCCAACTCCGGGCCGATCATCCAGGAACAGAGGAAACCTGCGAGGCGGTTACCAATCCACAAAAGATCGATTTCGGCATGGGGGTTTTCAAGCTCCCGAAGGAACAGCTCTCTCGACCAGGGCTGTCGATAGCAGGTCGATTCGAGGGCCAGGACAGCTTCCAGGTCTTCCGGCGTCATCTGGCGAATGGTGTGGCAGTCGGGCATGATCGTCTAATGTCCCCCGAAGGTCGAAACGGAACCCGAAAGCGACAGGTCATGGGGGTAGTATTCAGCGACCGGATGGCTATAATTCATGTAGGAACAGCCCGCCGGCGGAGCATAGTATAATAAGGCACCCCTATGGCCCTGTAAAGGGATTATGCCAGCTTGGGACGCGAAGCAAAACCCCTCCGTTCGGCCCCGAGTCCCGAATCGGCGAGGACGGAAGAAATTAATGGCCTCCGCGGGGAGACTTTGGCGTTGACAAGCCCTGGAAGATTGATCTATTAATTAGCGACTTTGCTACGGGAGTATAGACCATTGGGTAAAGAACCGAAGGCTACCTATAAGGATGCCGGCGTCGATATCGATGCCGGCAATCGTTTTGTCGAACTCATCAAGCCTCTTGTCAGAGCCACTTCGCGGCCAGAAGTGCTGACCGACATCGGCGGGTTCGGGGGACTCTTTTCCCTGCACGTGGACAAGTACGAAAAGCCCACCCTGGTGGCGGCGACCGACGGGGTGGGGACCAAGCTGAAGCTTGCCTTCCTTCTGGACAAGCACGACACGGTCGGCATCGACCTGGTGGCCATGTGCGTCAACGATATCGTCGTGCAGGGCGCCGAGCCCCTGTTCTTCCTCGACTACCTGGCCACCGGCAAGCTCGCCCCGGAGAAGGGAGCGGACATTGTCCGGGGAATCGCCGAAGGGTGCAAGCAGAGCGGCTGTGCCCTCATCGGCGGTGAGACCGCCGAGATGCCCGGGTTTTATGCCGATGGAGAGTACGACCTGGCAGGCTTCTCCGTGGGTGTCGTTGACAACAGCCGCATCGTCGACGGATCGTCCATCACCGTCGGCGACCGGGTGATCGGCATCGCTTCCAGCGGCCTTCACTCCAACGGCTATTCCCTGGCCCGCAAGGTCCTGTTTGAGCGGATGGGCCTTGCCCTGGATGCGACCCTGCCCGAGATCGGCCGGCCCCTGGGAGAGGAACTCATCACCCCCACCCGGATCTATGTCAAAGCGATACTCAATCTCCTGCGGGACTTCCAGATCAAGGGAATCGCCCACATCACCGGGGGCGGGGTCGTGGAGAACATCCCCCGGATATTGCCCAAGCACTGCCAGGCCATTATCGAGAAGAACAGCTGGGACAAGCCCCCCATCTTCGAGGTCCTTCGCCAAGGTGGCAATATCGACGAACTGGAAATGTACCGCACCTTCAACTACGGCATCGGCATGGTGCTGGTGGTTCCGGAAGAAGAAGCAGAAGACGTGATGCTGCGCCTTTCGGGTCTGAAGGAAACCGCATTCCCGATCGGCGAAATCGCCAAGTGCTCCAAAGAGGACGAGCGAATCCAGTTGGTGTAACAAAGGGAGGAAGTCTTGGCCCGAAAAGTGCGCATCGGGGCCCTTGCCTCCGGCGGGGGAACCAACCTGCAAGCCATCATCGACGCCTGCCAGAACGGTTCGCTCGATGCTGAAATCGCCCTCGTCTTCACCAACAACCCCGAGGCCGGCGCCCTGAAGCGGGCGCGAAAGGCCGGCATCGCCTGCAGTGTTCTCGACCACCGCGAATTCCAGAGTCGTGAGGATTTCGACCGCGCGGTCGTACAGACCCTTCAGGATGCCGGGGTGGAATTAGTGATCCTGGCAGGCTTCATGCGCCTGATTTCCGAGGTCTTCCTCGACGCCTTCCCAGGACGGATCATGAATATCCACCCGGCCCTGTTGCCGGCCTTTCCTGGTCTTCATGTCCAACGAAAGGCACTGGAATACGGGGCCCGCTTTGCCGGGTGCACGGTCCATTTCGTCGACAAGGGGGTCGACACCGGCCCCATCATCATCCAGGCGGTGGTTCCGGTGCTTGACGACGACACGGAAGAATCCCTGTCGGCGCGCATCCTCGTGCAGGAACACCGGGTCTATCCACGGGCCATCCAGCTTTTCGCCGAAGGACGGTTGCAGATCGAGGGACGCCGGGTTCGCATCTCTCCGCCCCTCACTCCGGCAGAAGCGTCCCTGGCCAATCCGCCCCTGGACGCCTGATTTTCCAGGCAAGTGAGCACGCCATGCCCCGCCCCATCCTGGTCAGCGCCTGCCTGCTCGGTCTCCAGACCCGGTACGACGGAGCCGCGAAACGCAACGCCGCAGTGCTCCGCTACCTTGCCGACCGGAACCTGACCCCCGTACCGGTCTGTCCCGAACAGCTCGCGGGACTGGCCACGCCACGGCCTGCCACCCGATTCACCTCTGGCGACGGAACCGGGGTGCTTAACGGAACCGGAACGGTCAAAAACAGCGAGGGGAAGATCGTCAACGATGCCTTCCTGAGGGGCGCGTCAGAGACTTTGGAAGTCGCCCGTCTGTCCGGTTGCACTGAAGCCCTGCTCAAGGAGCGCAGCCCCTCCTGTGGTGTTCATCAGGTCTATTTGGAAGAGACGATTGTCCCGGGTCAGGGAGTGGCATGCGCTCTTCTGTCGCGCCGCGGCTTTCAAGTGCGCTCCGAAGAGGACCTCTGATGGCGTGGCGCCCCTAAGGGTGGCCCCTGACCGGTCCCTATTAAAAACCCTGCTCTTCTCCACGGCATCCATGTGCGAAGGAGAGCCCAGCAACGACCAAGACCCCGCCCCGTGTCCCAACACCATTACGATGTCATAGCTCTGGGCAGCAGCCGGGCAACCCGCATTGCTCTCACCCTCCTTGCAAAAAGAGGCTGGCGTACTCTCGTCCTTGATGAGGCCGGTCCCGCCGCTTCCGTCCAGCCGTTGTCGTCTTTACACCTGGACCGGCTCCTCGAAAACTTGGTTTCCGCCTCCACCAAGTGCTCTCCCCCTCCCTTTCAACTTATCTCCGAGGATATACGAATCGACTTCAACGGAGCCGCCCCGCTCAAGGAGGAGTTGGCGCGGGAGTTTCCCGAAGCTTCGGAACGGATCGGAGAGTTTCTGACCGACCTGAAATATTTGGGAAACGCTCTGGAAGAATCCCTCTTCGACTCAGGCGGCCTACCCTCTCTGGGGATAGCCAGCCGGCTGCGTTTTTCCCGACAGTTGTTCAAAAAACGCCTGACCTCCAGGAAGCTTAATAAGCCCCTGGACAAGGCCTTGGAAGAGCTCGGAGATGGGAAGGTCACCGAAGCGATGGCGACCCTCTTCGCCGGACTGGCCCTGGTCCCCCATGAAACGCTCTCGGTCGCCGAGGCGGCCCTTCTCTGGCACTGGGCTACCCGCCCCGGTGGTATTTCACCTGCTGAGCTCGACGAGATCCTTGAAAATCGCTATCGACAATTTCGAGGAGCGCAGGAAAAGCTCTCCCGCCTTCAGGAATTCATGACCGAGGGGGGGCGACCGGTCGGCATCGTACTGAAGGGCGGACACGAATGTACGGCCCGCCATTACCTCATCGGCAGCGCAACGGCGCTCCCCTTGCTTCCGGCGTTTCTTTGCGACCGACTTAAGGCACCCGAAACCGCAAGCCGAACCCTCCACGCCGAGCTGACGGGTGACATCTCCCCCCTGCTCGCACCGGAAGTCATCCAGGCGGCCCCCTTCCCCCTGCGCCTGACCTTTGCGCCAAGTCCGGGCAATACGTCATGCACCGTGCAATATGCCGCGCCCCTGCAAGAGAAGGCCCCGTCCGAGCAGGAAATCATAGCCCGCCTGGCCCAGGTCCTGCCCTTCTGTACGATCAATTTCGCAGGAGAAGACCTTCTTGAGCATTCCGATGATCCCGCTGGAAAAACGGCCGCAAAGGCTTTTCCCGCCGGGGCAAGCCCTATCCGTTGCGGGCGCCAGTCCCTTCTCTGCAGCGAAACCATGGTCTTGCCCCACCTCGGCACTCT
Source organism: Desulfuromonas sp. (assembly GCF_002868845.1). Lineage (NCBI taxonomy): Bacteria > Pseudomonadati > Thermodesulfobacteriota > Desulfuromonadia > Desulfuromonadales > Desulfuromonadaceae > Desulfuromonas > Desulfuromonas sp. Next base: position 15,647 of record NZ_PKUB01000022.1, on the reverse strand, counting down.
CGGAGGGGTGATCCTGGGCCTTTCAACGGCCAACTACCTGCTGAAAAGATTGGACAAAAAGGGCAAGACCTGAGTTCGCATCAGGACGAAGCGGCCCAGTGGAAAGACCAAAAAAAAGTTGCAATACAAAACAAACCGTGGTATCTAATCACGTTCAAAACATTCAGGAGGTAACCAAAATGGCAAGAGTTTGTGAAATCTGTGGAAAAAGACCTACGACTGGCAATAATGTCAGTCATGCACATAACAAGACCCGGAAAGTCTGGTATCCCAACCTGCAGAAAATCAAGGCGATCGACAAAGGCACCGTGCGCACCGTAAAGGTTTGCACCCGCTGCATCCGGTCAGGGGCTGTCACCAAGGCGCTCTGATATCGACGGGTAAAAAAAACGAACAGGGGGAACGGCTCACGCCGTTCCCCCTGTTCGTTTTTCCGGATTCCTGCCGGGGTGCCCCTGACTCAACCGCAAAAAGCCGTCCACTCGATCTCGACCCTGGCGCCCTTCGGCAGAGCTGCAACCTGAACCGTGGCTCGTGCAGGGGAAATCCCAGGAAACCGCCTTCCGTAAATCTCGTTGACAACGGCGAATTCCGCCAGATCCGTCAGAAAGATGGTAGTCTTGACCACCTGCTCAAAACACAGACCGGCCCCCTCGAGAGCAGCTCCCATGTTGCTCATCACCTGCTCCGCCTGAGCCTCGATACCTCCGGCGATCATCTCTCCATTGACAGGATCGAGGGGAATCTGCCCCGAAAAAAAGACATAATCCCCCGCCCTGACCCCCTGCGAATAGGGTCCGATAGCCGCAGGGGCCTGCTCCGTTTCGATTCTTGTAATCGTCATGACAACCTCCCCTTCCTTGTTTTTTCGACCGCCATTTAATTGCGCATTCTCTCCACCTTGTACACTCCCTTGATCTTGAGAATGGCGTTGACCACCCGGTTGAGGTGATCCAGGTCCTGCACATCCACCTCGAAGGTATTTACTCCCTTTCGATCGACGGTCGAATGGACATTGGCGCTGATGATATTGGCCTCGCAGGTTGAGATGGCCCCGGCAATCCCGGTCAGCATCCCCTTCTGATCCGCACAGTGCACTCGAATCTTTGCCGGACGAGAGGCCTTTTTCTTCTGGTCCCACTCCACTTCGACGCGTCTCTCGAGGTCCGCCTCAAGGACATGAGGGCACTCATTGGCATGCACCGTCACTCCCCGTCCCCGGGTGATGAAACCGACGACCGGATCCCCCGGAAGTGGATTACAGCACTTGGCAAACCGGACCATGATATCCTCAACACCGTCGATTTTTATTCCGCTGGTCGGCTTTTTTCGGATTTTCTCCAGGACCCGTCCGAGTCGTCCTGCCTTGGGGGCCGCCTTGGCGCGTTCTGCCTTCAGTTTCTCCTGGGGAACGACGCGGCCGAGCACCTGGCCGAGAGAGACTTTTCCGTAGCCGATAGCGGCGAGCAGGTCATCGCCCCCCTGGAATCCCAACTCCTCCACGGCATGCGCCCACTCCTCAGTGGTCAGAAGCCGCTTAAACCCTATTCCGTACTTGCGGAGATCCTTCTCCACCAGTTCCTTGCCCATTTCGATGCTTCGTTCCCGCTCCTGGGTCTTGACCCACTGGCGGATTCGATTACGAGCCTTGGAGGTGCTGACAAACTTCAGCCAGTCCTTGCTGGGCGTGTGGTTGGCCGCGGTCATCACCTCGACCATGTCTCCGTTCTTGAGATGGGTCTTGAGCGGGACCAGCTTTCCGTTGATCCGGGCTCCAACGCAACGATGCCCGACATCGGTATGTACGCTGTAGGCAAAATCGATGGGCGTGGCCCCCTTGGGAAGTTCTTTCACATCCCCCTGAGGGGTGAAAACGTAGACTTCCTCGGGGAACAGATCGACCTTGACCGAGTCCATGAACTCCCTGGAATCCTTGAGTTCTTGGTGCCACTCGAGCATCTGACGCAGCCAGCCGAAGCGATGGTCGTCCCCGGGGCCGCCCCCGACAAGAGCCTTTCCTTCCTTGTAGGCCCAATGAGCGGCAATCCCCTCCTCAGCCACCCGGTGCATGTCCTCGGTGCGTATCTGGACCTCCATCCGCTCCCCGTGGGGTCCGATGACGGTGGTATGGAGGGATTGATACATGTTCGCCTTGGGCATGGCGATGTAGTCCTTGAAGCGCCCCGGTATCGGCTTCCATGACGAATGGATGATGCCGAGCACGGCATAACAGTCCCGCACCGTCTTGACGATGATTCGGAGGGCGATCAGGTCGAAGACCTGGTCGAAGTCGATTCCCTGCTTTTCCATCTTCAGGTAGATGGAATACAGATGCTTCGATCTGCCCGAAACCTCCCCCTCAATGCGGTGTTCCTCAAGTTTTTTGAGAATACCGGACTTGGCCTCTCCGATATAGTTTTCACGCTCCGTCTTCTTCTTGGCGACCTTGCCGACAAGGTCGTAAAAGACCTCCGGCCTGACATGACGAAAGGAAAGGTCCTCCATTTCGCCCTTAATCCAGCTGATACCGAGACGGTTAGCGAGCGGAGCGTAGATATCGAGAGTTTCCTGGGCGATATCCCGCCCCCTCGCTTCCGGTTGATGGTCGAGGGTGCGCATATTGTGGAGGCGGTCGGCCAGTTTGACCAGGATGACACGGATATCCCTGGCCATGGCGAGGAGCATCTTGCGAAAGCTTTCCGCCTGCCGCTCCTCCCGGGTACGGAAGGTCATCTTGCCGAGTTTGGTGACCCCGTCGACAAGGGCTGCGACCTCTGGGCCGAAATTCTCTTCGAGCTGGTCCTTGGTGACCAGAGTATCCTCTACGGTGTCATGCAGAAGGCCGGTGATGATCGTGGCCACGTCCAGGCGCAGGTCGGCGAGGATATTGGCCACTTCCATGGGGTGGGTCAGGTAGGGTACGCCGGAGAGGCGGACCTGTCCTTTATGCACGTGAGCGCAAAAAACGTAGGCCTTACGCACCGCGTCGAGATCTGCCGAGGTGTCGTAGGAATGGATTTTTTCTAGAATATCGCCGATGCGAACCATGGCGACCCTAACCAAGAAAAACGATTGCCGGCGAAGGAGCGCCGGCAATCGTTAGGAAGAGACAAAAGGCAGGAAAATCAGTGGCAACGGCAGCCGATAGCGTTCCTTCCTGCCGGGAAAAGGCACAGCCTTTCTGATCAACCCTTGCGGACGGGCATCTCAAAGTCGACCTTCCCCGCTGCGACTTCCCTCAGGCTGAGTACAACTTTTTTATTACCGCCCTTGTTTTCAATCAGGGGTTGGCTTCCTTTGTACAACTGCTTGGTGCGCTTGGCGGCCACCATGACCAACAGGAATCTGTTGGGAACCTGATGCAGGCAATCTTCAACGGTGATGCGTGCCATGAATGATAATCTCCTTAGAGGATTATGGTTGTGAACCCTGTCCGCCGCTGTCCGCCGCAGGCAATGGGATGCGGAACTCTTCGGCCACCCCCGGCAATACCCTGCGGGCGCGCGCCCCCTCCGCAACGACAATGCCCTTCAGCTCCTCAAGGGCCCTGGGCAGCTCATCGTTGACCACCACGTAATCGTACCAGGCGGCTTCCCGGACCTCAATGCTTGCGTTGGCGATGCGCCGCTCGATAACTTCGGGGGCATCGGTGTCGCGGCCCTCAAGGCGCTGTCTCAACTCTGCGAAACCGGGAGGGAGGATGAAGACAAATACGGCGCCGGGGCAGGTTCGCTTCAACTGAGCGGCCCCCTGGCAGTCGATCTCCAGCAGGACGTCCTCGCCGGCGGCCCGCCAATCATCCAGGGTCTGGATCGCCGTCCCGTAACAGTTGCCGTGAACTTCGGCCCACTCGGCGAATTCCCCCGCCGCCACCATGGCCGAGAATCGCTACGCGGTGACGAAGTGATAGTCGGAACCGTCGCGTTCACCCTGCCTCCTGGGCCGCGTCGTGTAGGAGACAGAATGCCGCAGGCGGGGGAACAAGTCAATAAGTTCCTTGCATAGAGTCGTCTTGCCGGCCCCTGACGGTGCGGATACGACGAAGACGATACCATTACGTTTCATACTTCCCTTCTCTGAAAAAAGAGCCCGTTCAAAACCGGCTTTCCCGGAACGGACTTGCCTCGAGAGGGCTCGGCCCCTCGGGAGGTCGCTCATATTACTCGATATTCTGAACCTGCTCCCTGATCTTCTCCAAATCGGCCTTGATACTCACCACCCGGCGGGTCAATTCGGCATCGTTCGATTTGGAACCCATGGTGTTGGTCTCCCGGTTCAATTCCTGAAGAAGGAAATCCATCTGCCTCCCCACCGGCTCGTTCTGGGCAAACAACTTGCGAAACTGGTCGAGATGGCTGTTGAAGCGAACGACCTCCTCGGAGATATCGCAGCGGTCGGCAAAGAGGGCGATTTCCTGGGCAACCCGCTGGGGGTCGTATTCGAAATCCTTGCTCAACCGACCGAGACGCTCGGTCAGCTTTTCCTTCCACTCTACCGAAACTTCGGGGGCCCGCTTCTCAATCTCCCCCAAAAGTCCTTCGGCGGAATCGAGGTAGCTCTCCATCGCCTTTTCCGTCGCTTCGCCTTCGGCGCTGCGCATTGCCTCCAGAGAGTCCAGGGCCTGCCGAAGGGCCTGCGCGAGACAGTCCCCGACCATCTCCGTGTCCAGGTCCGCGTCGCGAAGGACGACCACATCTTTCTGTGCGGCGAGAAGGCCAAGAGGTATCCCGCCATCGACGGCGAATTCGGTGCGCATCTGTTCAAAAAGTTCTACGTAGGCACCGGCCAGCGTTCGGTTCAGAGTCGGCACGACCGGGGCGATCGATATCATTTCCTGGTTCACGAAGACGTCGATCTTGCCTCTGCGCAGCCGCTCGCCGACTTTTTTCTTTATCTCTGCCTCAAGCCCCATCAGGGAGCGGGGAGCCTTGACCGAGACGTCGCAGAAACGGTGGTTCACTGATTTGATTTCGACGGTCAGCCCGAGTGTTTCATTGGCGCTGCGTCCCTTGCCGTAGCCGGTCATGCTCTTTATCATGTCAATTTTCCTTAACAAAGTGGGATGGGCCGACCATCATCGATGGCGGCCGGACAGGAGCATAAACCAGCGGGGGCCTGCGGTCAAGCCTCGTTCAAGGCGCCCCGGTTGCGGAAAGCCTCCCGACCAGGGAGTTCTTCCACGATGGAGGAACCGATGAACCCGGTCTCATCACCGGCCGTGTTAAAGCCCCTGGCTGCCCCTCTGACATCGAAGGATCCGTCCGAAGAGACGGCCACCGGACGCCTGTTGCACCGGTATTAAATTCTATTCAATCGGTTTTGATTATACCCTGACCCAAAACATAGTCCACCGCGGCTGCCAGGTCGGCAACGGGGCGCCCCCCCAGGGCACTGGCAAGTTCTGCCTCGCTTTTTCCGTAGCCGGTCAGAACGAGAAGGGAACGGCAACCGGCCCGCAAGCCGGCCTCCACGGCCGCGGCCTTGTCCCCCACCATGAAGGATCGCGCAAGGTCGATATGGTGATCCTCCGCGGCCCGAAGCAACATGCCCGGCCTCCCCTTGCGGCAGGAGCAGTCAATTCCGAAAGCGCCGACCCCCTCGCTGGGATGGTGAGGACAGACATAGAAGGCATCGATAAAGGCGCCTACCTTGCCGAGTTCCCCCTGAAGATGGCGATGGAGCGCATCCACATCGTCCAGACCGTAGTACCCCCGGGCGACTCCCGACTGGTTGGTCACGACGATGACCAGGAAACCGGCCTCATTGAGCCGGCGGATGGCGGCAGCGGCAGCGGGAATGAATTCAAAATCCTCCACCCGGTGCAGGTACGACTTTTCGACGTTGATGGTGCCGTCCCGATCGAGGAAGACCGCTGGTCGTCTTGACTTTTTCATAGGTCCCCGTCCGGCCTAATGGTCCCGCTTGATTCTCTCGATCAGGCCGGTGGTCGACTTCCCTCCGAGCAGGGGCACGATCTCCACCCGCCCGCCGCAACTCTCCACGACGTCTTTTCCAACCACCTGTTCCGGGGCGTAGTCACCTCCCTTGACCAGGACGTGGGGCCGCAACTGCCGGATCAATTCCAGGGGGGTGTCCTCGTCAAAGATCGCCACATAGTCGACGCAGTCAAGGGCAGCCAGCAGATGCGCCCGTTCATCCTGCTCGATGAGGGGGCGGCGGGGTCCCTTCAGGCGCCGGATGGAGGCGTCGGAGTTGAGGCCGAGCACCAGCACATCCCCGAAGCTCCGGGACTGCTGCAGAAGTTTGACATGACCGGCGTGGAGCAGGTCGAAACATCCGTTGGTGAAAACGATCGTCCGCCCCTGCTCCCTCTCCAGGGCCATGAGCCCCTCGAGAATCGACCGATCCTTGATCTTGAGGTCAGAGTCGTGGTGCTGCCGGCCCAACACCAGAAGGATTTCCTGCGGGGAGACGGTCGATGTCCCGACCTTGCCGACGACAATCCCAGCGCCGATATTGGCCAGGTGTGCGGCATCCTCAAGGACCAGGCCTCCGGCCAGCCCTGCCCCGAGCAGGGCAAGGACGGTGTCGCCGGCCCCGGAGACATCGAAAACCTCCCTGGCCTCCGCTGACAGGTGAAGTTCCCCGCCCTGGGCCGCAAAGAGGGTCATCCCTTCCTCGCTGCGGGTCAGCACCAGGGAGTCCAGTTCGAGGCTGTCGCGCAACAGACGGCCGGCCTGCACGAGGCTCTCCTCGTCCACGATGGCGACTTTGGACGCCCTCTCGGCCTCCTTGCGGTTGGGGGTCAACAGGGTGGCCCCCCGGTACTTTGCATAGTCGTCCCCTTTGGGGTCGATCACCACGGGGATTTCAAACTCCTTACCGAGAGCGATGATCCTCGCCAGCAGCCCCTCGGTCAGGACGCCCTTCAGATAATCGGAAACCAGGATCGCCTGGCACCCCTTCGCCGTCCCGGAAATGTAGTCGAAGAGCCGGTCCTCGGCTGCTGCACCGATCGGCTGGCGGCATTCGCGGTCGATGCGCAGCATCTGCTGGTTGCCCGCCAGAATCCGGGTCTTGCGCGTCGTCTGCCGCCCCGGCTCCCGAAAAACCCCCTCGTCGGAGATCCCCTTGGCAACGAGCGCATCCCGAAGGAGTTCCCCTTCGCGGTCGTTGCCGACCACGCTGGCAAGCTGGACCTGGCAGCCGAGAGCGAGCAGATTGTGCAGAACGTTTCCCGCCCCGCCGAGCCGCATCTCGTCACGGGAGACGTCCACCACCTGAACGGGAGCCTCGGGAGAAATGCGTTCGGCCCGACCCCACAGATACTCGTCGAGCATCAGGTCGCCGATGACCAGTACCCGGATATCTCCGAGGCGGGACAGGAATTTTTCAGCCTCGCTGCGATTCACTCTTGCCCTCCTTGCAACGGATTCGGCCCCGCCCGATAAGAGCAAAGGAATCCGTAAGAGTTTTTGACGATGGCGACCGGCTACGGTGTCCCTTCGGAGAACAGCCGCGTTTCAACCAGATCGCACAGAATGTGGATGACGGTCTGGTGCGCCTCCTGAATCCGAGGGGTCCTGTCCGAAGGGACGGTCAGGGCCACATCCACGAGCCCGGTCATGCCTCCTCCTTCGCCCCCCAGCAGTCCGACGGTTCGGCAACCGATCTCCCGGGCGGCCTTCATGGCCGCGAGAACATTTTCGGAGTTCCCGCTGGTCGAGATGCCGATAACGACGTCGCCCGGAGCGGCCAGGGCCTCAACCTGCCGTGAAAAGACCCTTTCGAAACCGTAATCGTTGCCCAGTGCGGTGAGAATCGAGCTGTCGGTGGTCAGGGCCAGGGCGGGTAGAGCCTTGCGTTCCATCAGAAAACGCCCGACCATTTCCGCCGCAAAATGTTGGGCGTCAGCCGCGGATCCGCCGTTGCCCATGACCAGAATTTTATTCCCCGCCTCCAGGGCGCCCGTAAGGAGCGCCGCCGCCGCCTCGATCGGTCCGGTCAAAGTATTTGCGGTGCGCTCGATGGTCCGGAGGTGCTCTTCGAACACTTGCTTGATTTGCTCTGTCATAACCATTCCCTGCCTTGTTGACAAGCCATGCCCCTGAAGGGGCGGCTAATCCCCATCGAAGGTGTAGCCGAACATGTCGATGTCCGCCTTGAAATGTTCGGCCACCAGGGCGGCTGTGTCATCGGTGTAGTATTTGCGGAAAGAACCCCGGTCTTTGGCTTGCCTTTTGTGCGCCAGCTTCGGCGCCGGGAGAGCGACGTGCTCGCAGACCTGACGGAAATCGTCCTGGAGCCGTTCGTAGCGTCCCACGAAATCGACGATGACCTTGCCGTGAAGGTCGACGAGATAATCGGACTGCAGTTCGATGGAGGTGTCGATATGGTACTGGTGGGGCCTCTCGGGATCGAGTTTCCAGCGCAGAAAACTTTCAAAGTCCTCCCGACCTTCCATCAGGTGGGGTCTCTCGCGCCCGATGTGATGAAAGGAACTGACCTGCAGATCCCAGGGATTTCGGACAAAGGCGAACTTGAAAAGGGAGTCGTAAAGCTCCCGGGGCAGCATCTCGTAGGCGCAAATCGCCCTGGCGTGGCGCGGCAGTTTCGCCCCGATACTGTGGCCGGAGAGAGAGCTGAGGCGGCTGCACATGAACATGGGGTAATACCAGGGGTCCCGCCATCGGTAGCGGTTCAGGGTCGCGCGAACGCTCGTGCCTCCGGTCTTGGCGATGTGCACAAAGAGGAACTTGTATTTAAGGGAGAGCAACATCCTGTCATCATCCTTTGTCCGCTGGGAGATTGTCCCCCATCAGGGCTGCAAGATAGGCCCGGCTGCTGTTTTCCACGGTATACTCGCAGACCGCCTCTTTCAGCAGTTCGCCGTCGGGAGGGTCGGCCAGGACGGCCTGCATCGCCTCGGCCAGAGCGGCGACATCGCCGACCGGAACCAGCGGGCCAACCTCGCCGCCGCGCAGCATTTCCCGCGGACCGCTGGGGCAGTCCGTTGAGACCACCGGCGTGCCGACAGACATCGCCTCGGCCAGAACATTGCCGAACCCCTCCCACGCCGAGGAAAGGACGAAAAGGGAGGCTTTGCTCATGTAGGCGAAGGGATTTGCCACGAACCCCGGAAAATCGACATCCTGCCCTATTCCCAACTCCTCCGTCAAGGCCGAGAGTCTCTCTCGATCCGCCCCTTCGCCGAGGATCACCAGGCGGCATGCCCTCTGCTCCCTCAGCCGCGCAAAGGCGCGGATAAGGGTGGGAAAGTCCTTTTGCCGGGTCAAACGACCGACGCCGAGAACGACCGGCGGCTCCCCGGGGGCAAACCACCGGTGGGCAACCTCCTGCAGGGCCAACTCTCCGGTCTGCGGATCGATGACAGGGTTGGTGATCACCCGGAAACGCTTCGGGGGCAGTCCGGTGATCGAGGCCAAGTCGTCGGCCACGCCCTGGGAGATCCCTACGATTTCGTCGGCTTGGCGGTAGAGCAGCCAGATGGGGAGATACCACTGCCATTTTTTCAGAGTGCCCTTGCCCTCCAGGGCCGCCGAAATGGTCGTTCCCATGCGAATCGCCAGCCGGGTCGGAACCCGGGCCAGCCAGCGGGCGATAATGGCCACCTGGTTGGCGCGGTCCTTGGCTGCGAGCAACCCATCGGGGCGTTCCCTCCGCAGGTAACGGACAAGGGGCCAAAGACAAGTCAGGCTGTGCGAGGCCCCCAGCTTGACCAACCGGACCTGAGGCGGAAGCTCGTTCAGGTGCTCGCTCTGGGACTTGATCAGGAGCAGGTCCACCTGGCACCCCAGGTCGATGAAGCCTCCGCACAGCCGCGTGATCATTCTCTCGACCCCGCCCTTTCCGGAGAAGGAGACAAAGACGGCGATCCTCGGTCTGCTAGGCGTTTTCCCGGGTGGCATCAAAAAATCTCTTCGGCAACGGCCGAACCGGCGGCGGCCAGGTATTCGCCGGCGCACCGATCGGCGTGAAAGGGCTCGGCGGCCCTTTTCAGAAACTCGGCGGGATGGGGGCGGGTCATCCCCGCAAGCATCGCCTCGGTCAGAGCATCGACATCGCCCACCGGAACGAGGGGGCCGTACTTTCCTCCCTGAAGAATGTCCCGAGGCCCGCTGTGGCAATCGGTGGCGACGGCGGGAATTCCGAGGGCCAGGGCTTCGATCAACACGTTGGGAGATCCCTCCCACGCCGAGGACAGGACAAAGAGAGAGGCCCGGCGCATGTAGGCGAAGGGGTTGGCCACAAAGCCGGGCATGTCGAGATCGGCTTCGATACCGAGTTCCCTGGCCAGTTGCTCCAGGCGCCCACGCTCCTTGCCCTCGCCGAGAATGAGCAAACGGCAGCTTCGGGTCGCCCGGATGCGGGCGAAGGCACGGAAAAGGGTCGGAAAATCTTTCTGCCTCGTCATACGCCCCACCCCCACGACGACCGGCACCCCGTCTCCCTGCAGCCAGGGATGGTCGAGGGGTTCCAGAGCCCGCTCATAAAGGGTGGGAGTCACCGTCGAGTTGTTCACCACGTGGATCTCTTCCAGGGGGATGCCGGTAATGGCGGAAACATCCGCGGCCACCCCCCGGGCGTTGGCGATAATGGTATCGGCCCGACGATAGCAGTAGTTCACCGAGGTCCGCATGAGGAAGCGCTTCGGGGCGTTCCGCCGTTCCAGCGCCTTGGAGAGAGTGGTTCCGATGCGGAAGACCAGGTGGACCCCGGAACCGGTCATCTTTTTGGCGAATATCGCCTCCCGGTTGGCCCGCTCCTTGTGATTGGTGTACAGAACCTGCGGCTCGTCCTCTTCCAGGTAGCGGGCCAGCGCCCGGACCCGGTACCAGACGCTGCCGTGGCCCAGTTCCACGATGCGGATCTCGGGGCGCACCCGGGAGAGCTCCGGAATGTCGGTCTTGTTCAGAAGAAGATCGACGGATACCCCCTGGTCCACCATGGCGTTCATCAGGTTGAGCATGACATGGCTGATCGCCTGGTTTCCAGAACGGAATCCGAAAAAGGCGACCCTGCGCCCTGTTTTTTCTTTATGACGGGGCAAATCCGACTACAATGCGTTTTCGGAAGATCCCCCGGAAGCCCCGGGAATAATCCTTTTTTTCCGGAAAATTTCCGGGAAAGGTTTTTCTTGAAAAAATGACCCAGGGAAAACCTGCGGTTCTCCCTGCTGCTGATGTTCTCGGTAAGATAAGGGCTCCGCCGCCGATAGCCGAGATACCCCAGCATCTGCCCTGCGATCATTTCGAACACCTCAACCTCGCGGCCGGAGAGGGAGTCGACCCACCCCTCGGCCCTCCCCTTGTCGGGCGCTTTGCCGACCAGGCGATGCTGTCGGGCGGTGTACCCGGGCACGTTGAACTCCCCCCGACACATCTCCGGTTGATACTCAATTCCGGCAAACGCGCAGATCCGCTGCAATTCCCCCTCGGGGTCCTGCAGGAGTTTTTCGTAATGCACCCGGAGGATTCTCCCCGTGCCCAGGGACGATTCTGCCGCCAGGCCGTAGGAGAGCTTTTCAAGCCACCAGTGGGCGGCGTCCCTGACGTTGTTGGGACCCCAGTCGAGAGGGATCACCGAGGAGGCGACCCCCCTGCCGTCGCGAACGATGTGAATGAATTTCCCCTCGGGGAAGAGCTTATCGAGAAGCAGTCCGTACCGGAGGTTCCAGGGAGTGTGATCGATCCAGACTTCGGGAGCGGACCTTCCGGCCTTCTCCCCGTAGCGGCCGACGACCCATTCGACGAGGTCTCTGAAGCTCCCCTTCCCCGCGGCGGACACCGCCTCCTCCGGAGCAACGTCCAGACCCCAGATCTTGAAGCGCCAGTGGTCGACCAGCGCCCGGGCCAGAAAAGCGGAATCGTTCCCCCTGCCCTTCAGGGCCGCCTTTTCGTGAACCTTGACGATGAACTGGGATTCCGGGGTGCACAGATTCCCCGAGCCCGCTCCGAGCATCGCCCCGAGCATGGTCGTTCCGCTGCGGTCACAGCCGCCGATGAAAATCGGTCTCATCTCTTCAATCCTGCACTGGCCGCAAAACGGCGGCCGCAAAAGGGATCGCCGCCGTCTTACGGCGCGCCGGCCTCGTTTAGTCCGAGGATCTCCCGGTAGACCCTCCGGTTCCCCTCGACCATGGCCTCCAGGGAAAATTCCCCCCCGACGATCTCCTGCCCGGCATGCCCAAGCCTGCGGGCCAGGCCGGGATCGAGGAGGACCTTCACCACCGACTCCTCAAGGGCGGAAACATCGCCCGGCTCCACCAGGTAGCCGTTGACGCCGTCCCGAACGACCTCGGGGATACCGCCCGCCCGACCCGCCACGATCGGCAACCCGGCGGCAGAAGCCTGCAGCAAAGAGACCCCGAGTCCCTCCATAAAAGCCGGATGGACGACCAGATCGAGGCAGGGCAAGACCCGCGGCAGGTCCTTGCGGAAGCCGGCGAAAAGAACCTTTTCGCCGAGCCCGGCCTCACGGCAGAGCTGTTCGAGCTCTCCCCGAAGAGGACCCTTGCCAAAAAACAGGAACCGGGCGCGGGGACACTTGCGCAGAATCCCCGGCACAGCCTGGATAAGGGAACGATGCCCTTTGCGCTCTATGAGCTGGGCGATTACGGCGACGGCGGTTTCCTCCGGCCCGACACCGAACTCCCGCCTAAGCCATTCCCGGTCTCGCTCTCCTTTGAATGGACGGCTGTCCACGGCGCTGCGAACGCAGCGGACCCGTTCCGGAGGAAGCCCCTCGGAAAGAAGGACCCGTCGTATCCCTTCGGAGATGGTCACGACCCGTTCATAGGGGCTGTACTTGATGCGCGCGAGCCAGGGCGGTTCGGGATTGTCGACCCGACGGGTCAGAAGGGCCCTGGTTCCGGTGAGGCGGGCTGCGATGGGGCCCCAGAGGTCAGCTCCGCGCCGGCTGTGCACATGAACCAGGTCGGGGCGCCTTTCCCGGATGACCCGCACCAGACTGAACAGAAACCTCGGATCGAGTTCTCCGCCCATCGGGGCTTCGACGACATCGGCGCTAGAGACGGCCGCAGCGCCAATGGCACTGCCGGCGGGACAGACGAGAATATTTACGCCGCCTCCCGCCTTCAGCCCGCCCAGCAGATAAAGGACCTGCTGAGCGCCTCCGTAAAGATGCAAACCGGTTTCGATGTGAAGAATCTTCATCTCAGGCGACCACTTCCTGGGCGGCACGAAGAACGTCCTCCTGGCCAAGTGCTTCCATGCAGAGAAACCCGTCCTCGCAGGTGGGTCGCCTACGGCAGGGGGAGCAGTCCATGGGGCTGTAGAGCACCCGGAACTTGTCCCTCGGTGTCCTGAGGTAGGGACATGTCGATCCGAACAGGGCGACGGTCGGACGATCGAAAGCGGCGCCCATGTGGGTCAGGCCGGTGTCCACCCCGATCAGAAGGGAACAATTCTTGAGGACCGCGGCGGTTTGGCCGAGAGTCATGCTCCCCACCAAATCGACCAACGTCCCCTCTTCGCAGGCAGCGATCCGGGCTCCACGCTCGACGTCCCCGGGACCGCCGAGCATGACCGCCTGCATCCCGAACTTGTCCCTGACTCCCCGGGCCACCCCGGCCCATCGTTCGTCCAGCCAGTGCTTCTGGGGCCGGGTCGTGAAGGGTGCGAAGGCCGCGAAGGGGAACTCCACGCCCGCCCCGCGGAGCTTCTCCAGGGCGCTCTCCTCGTCCTCGGGGGAGACCGCGATGTGCGGTTCGAACCCTCCGGGACTGAGGCCGAGGTCCTCCATCATGCGAATATACTCTGAGCTCATCCTCTTGTCGCCGGAGCCCCGGGCGACGATCCGGGTCATGAGAGACCGGCCCGGCTCGCGGGAATCGAACCCGACCCGCTGCCGCGCCCCGGACAGCCAGGCCAGAACCCGGCTCTTAAGGAGCCCCATCGCGTCGATGGCGAGGTCAAACTCCTCGCGGCGCAACTGCCGCGCAAGGACCGACACCTCCCTGGCCAGTGCCAGCAGGCGGCCCCGGCGGAGAAGCTGGCGCCAATGCCCTTTAGGCCAGAGGAAAACCTGGTCCAGGTCCGGATTGGAAGCAAGCAAATCCTTGACCTGGGGCTCGGCCAGCCAGGCGATCCTTGCCCCGGGGTAGGCACAGCGCAGCACCTTGATCATGGGCGATGCCATGACCACGTCGCCGATGGCACTCGGTCTGATGATCAGTATCTTTTTCATATTCCAAGGAGCGGGAGGCGATCGTCTCCTCCCCGGATGTCTATGCGGTCAGCAGTTCCTGGTAAAGAGCGCGGTATGCCGCAAGTACGGCTTCAGGGCTGTGCTCGGAGCAAAGGGTCTGGTACCCCCTCTCGGCGATACGGCTGCGGTCAGAGTCACTGGCCCGGATCAGCTCGGACATCCTGTCCGCCATCCCGACCGGATCCTGGCAAGGAACCAGCAGACCGTTTTCCCCGTCCCGGATCAACTCCGCACCGCCCAGCGAGGAGGTCGACACGACCGGCAACCGATGAGCCCACGCCTCCAGGATGACGTTGCCCAGCGTTTCGTGCCGGGAAGGGCAAACGAAGAGATCCGCGAGGTCGAAATAGGGATGGGGATCGTTCTGCCAGCCCGCCCAGCGCAACCGCTTCTCGATGCCAAGCTCTGCGGCCTGGGCCAAAAGCTTTTGTTTGAGGGGGCCGTCCCCTGCAATGACCAGGAAAAAGGGCCGCCCCCCGACCTCAGCAGGAAGCCGCGCAAAGGCCGGCAGCAGGTCGTCGAAACCTTTGACCTCGGTGAACCGCCCGAGGGCGAAAAGGACGAAAGCGTCCTCCGGCAATCGGAGTAAGTTTCTCAGCGTTTCCCGGTCCTCCGGGGAGGTCGCGGGTCGGGGCTCGACGAAGTTGCCGATGTAGAACACCCGCTCCGAGGGCAGCCCCTGCTGAACGAGATAGTCGCACAGCTTCCGGGTATTGCCGACCCAGGCGTGGGCGTGCCGGTAATAGCCGTCGATTTTGTAGTACCCCCCCAGTCGCGCCACGTGCTTAACTCCCCATCCTTGGGGGATGCGGGTCAGGCGGGTGCCGCGGCCCATGTAGCTCTGAACGATATCGATCCGCTCCTTCCGCACCAGGCGGCGGATTGCGAGGCCCGAGAGGATGTCCCAGCCGTTTCGCATGGGAACGTGGAACTGGCGCGTGGAGTCTCCGACGACGGGGCGCAGCTCGCTGCCCGGCCGCACCACGGCCGTGGCGCAGTGATCCGGCCCGTTCAGTCCACGGACCAACCGCTGGAAAAACTGTTCGGCTCCGCCCATTTTGCGGCTGCCGATAATATGCAGGGAACGCAGCATGCCTTTATCTACCGTGCCCACTCCGGGCTTTGGGCCCGGGGCCCCATGGTCAGGGATCAAAAACTCTCCGCCTCGTCAATGAGCATGACCGGGATGTCGTCCAGAATCGGGTACAGCAGCCGGCACTCTTCGCAGACGATCCGGTTCTTCTCTTTTCGGAGATGCACCTCCCCCTTGCACTTGGGACATGCCAGCAACTCAAGCAACTTTTCCGAAATTGCCATCTCAACTCCTTCTCGCAAAAAGGGGTTAAACGCCCTTTCCATGACCGCCTCGTCCTGAACGACGAGATCCATGGGGACCTGGTAGCAGGGGACGGGAAGCTCACCGGAAGGAAGTTTAA
>NZ_PKUB01000021.1:37478-53848 GCF_002868845.1 Desulfuromonas sp. | reverse complement strand
GCCACCGAGCGACTCTTCCTCCCGCTGCTGCGCCTGGAGGTCCCCGGGGTGCGGGACATCAACCTTCCGATCGAGGGCATTTTCCACGGCTGCGCCCTGGTCTCGGCGCGGACGGAAGGGGCCGACGGGGGCAAAGAACTGCTGCGTCAGTTGTGGGAAACGGGTCTGCTGAAAAGGTCGAAGATGATCGTGGTGCTGGACGAGGACGTGGACGTTCAGGACCCTTCGCTTTGCTACTGGCGGGCGCTCAACCAGGTCGATCCGGGCCGGGACCTCATCGTCGAGGACGGCCGCCTCGGCATCGACGCCACCCACAGGGAAAATGGCGCCCGGGTCGGAACCGATCCGGAAACGCAGCGCCTGCTGGCGAGGCGGTGGGAGGAATACGGGATCGGTTAAAAGCAGCTGTAAGCATTAAGCATTTAATCTCAAACACTTATGGCTTCAAGCTTACAGCTTAAAGCTGAGAGGTAACCCCTTGAAACAACCGATCGACACCCTGCGCGAAGTCTTCGGCTACGGCGCCTTCCGCCCCCACCAGGAGGAGATCGTCGATGCCCTCATCGGCGGGGAGGACGCCTTCGTCCTCATGCCGACCGGCGGCGGCAAGTCCCTCTGCTACCAGGTCCCGGCCCTGCACCGCCCGGGGGTGGCGATCATCGTCTCGCCGCTGATCTCCCTGATGAAGGACCAGGTCGACGCCCTGGTCGCCAACGGAGTGGAGGCGGCCTTCTACAACTCCTCCCTCGGGGCGGCCGAATCGCGCCGGGTCCTCGCCCGGCTTCACGGCGGGGAGCTGGACCTGCTCTACATCGCCCCGGAGCGGCTGCTGAGCGAGGCATTCCTGGAGCGGATGCAGGGGATTCCCGTCGCCCTCTTCGCCATCGACGAGGCCCACTGCGTCTCCCAGTGGGGCCACGACTTCCGCCCCGAGTACGTCCAGCTCGGCCGCCTCAAGACCCTCTTCCCCGGGGTCCCGACGATCGCCCTGACCGCCACCGCCGACGCCCAGACCCGCGACGACATCCTTCAGCGTCTCGGCCTCGAGAGGGCCCGCTCCTTCGCCGCCGGCTTCGACCGCCCCAACATCAGGTACACGGTGGTGGACAAGGCGAAGCCCCAGGCCCAGTTAAAGGCCTTCCTCGCCGGGCGCTCCGGCGAAGCCGGCATCGTCTACGCCCTCTCCCGCAAGCGGGTCGAGGAAGTGGCCGCGCGCCTCGCCGCCGACGGGGTCAGGGCCGCCCCCTACCACGCGGGCCTGGCCGACACCGAGCGCAAGCGGGTGCAGGAGGCCTTCCTGCGCGACTAGCTCCAGGTGGTGGTGGCCACGGTCGCCTTCGGCATGGGGATCGACAAGCCCAACGTGCGCTTCGTGGTCCACTACGACCTGCCCAAGAACGTGGAGAGCTACTACCAGGAGACCGGCCGCGCCGGGCGCGACGGCCTGCCCGCCGAGGCGCTCCTCCTGCTCGGCTACGGGGACATCGCCGTGGCCCGGGGCCTGATCCTGAAGGGGGGGAACGAGGAGCAGAACCGCATCGAGCTGCACAAGCTCAACGCCATGGTCGGCTTCGCCGAGGCCCGCAGCTGCCGGCGCCGGGTCCTGCTCGGCTACTTCGGCGAGCAGCTGGAAGAGGACTGCGGAAACTGCGACATCTGCCTCGACCCCCCGGAGCAGTACGACGCCACCGAGGACGCGCGCAAAGCCCTCTCCTGCGTCTACCGGGTGGGGCAGCGCTTCGGTGCCGGCCACGTCATCGACGTGCTGCGCGGCTCGCAGAACGAGCGCATCCTGCGCCTCGGCCACGACCGCCTCTCCACCTTCGGGATCGGCGCCGAGCGCAGTCAACACGACTGGGGCACCCTCCTGCGCCAGCTCGTCCATCTCGGCTACCTGGTGCAGGACGTGGGCAACTACTCGGTCCTGCGCCTGAGCTCTACGGCTCGGCCCCTGCTGCGCGGCGAGCAGACCCTGACTCTGGCCAAGCCGCGGCCGAAGGCGGCGGCGAAAAAACCGGCCCGAAAGAGAGGAGCCGCCCTCGACTACGACGAGGGACTGTTCCAGAGACTGCGCACCCTGCGAAAAGAGATCGCCGATGCCGCCGAGATCCCCCCCTTCGTGGTCTTCGGCGACGCTTCCCTGGCGGAGATGGCCGCCTATCGCCCGGGGGACGAGGAAGCCCTGCTGACGGTCAACGGGGTGGGGAAACACAAGCTGCAAAAGTACGGAAAGCTCTTCATCGAAGAAATCGAGGCCTTTTGTCTCGAGGAGGGGAATGGATGATCCGCGGATTCGCCATCCTGGTGCTGCTGCAGCTCCTCGGGGAGACGATCTCCCTGGCGCTCGATTTGCCCATCCCGGGGAGCGTCATCGGCATGGGCCTGCTCGTGGCGGCCCTGCGCCTGGAACTTGTGCGCTTCGAGTGGGTCCGGGAGGCGGCGGAGCTGCTCCTCTCCCACCTGGCCCTCCTCTTCGTCCCGGCGGGGGTCGGGGTGATGGTCTACTTCGACCTGATCGGCAGGGAGTGGCTCCCCATCGTCGTGGCGACGGTCGTGAGCACCTTCGCCGTCATGGCCGTCACCGGCTGGACGGCGCGGCTGCTCGACGGCAGGGGCGAGCGCCATGGCGGCTGAACTGCTCCAGAACCCCCTCTTCGGGGTCGGCCTGACCCTGGCGGTCTACACCCTCGCCCAGAAGGCCTATGCGCGCACAGGGAGCATCCTGCTCAACCCGGTGGCGACCACCATCGCCGTCATCATCCTGCTCCTTCTCGGCCTCGAGATCCCCTACGAGAGCTACGCCCAAGGGGGGCGCATCATCCTCTTTTTCCTCGGCCCGGCGGTGGTGGCCCTCGGCGTCCCCCTCTACCAGCGGCGCCGGGAGATCCTCGAGCGCAAGCTCCCGATCCTCGCCGGGGTGGCCGCCGGGGCCCTCTCCTCCATCGTCACCGCCTCGGGCCTGGCCTGGGTCCTCGGCGGCAGCCGGGAACTGGTGCTGACAATGGCTCCCAAGTCGGTGACAACCCCCATCGCCATCGGCATCGCCGAGAAGATCGGCGGCATCCCCTCCCTGGCCGCCGCCATCGTGGTCCTCACCGGCTGCCTCGGGGCGATCTGCGGGCCGGAGTTCTGCCGCCTGATCGGCCTCAGGGACCCCATCTCCACCGGCCTGGCGGTGGGGACCGCCGCCCACGGCATCGGCACCGCCCGCATGCTGGAGGTCGACCGCCTCGGCGGGGCCATCTCCGGGCTCGCCATCGGCCTCAACGGCATCGTCACCGCGGTCCTGGCCCCCCTCCTCTTCCTCCTGTTCCCCTAGCTCCAACCACATGTAATCCTTGACTTAACAGAACAAAAGGCCAATAATGCCAGCGTATTGTTGGATTTTTGTTATTAATGAAACCTAGACAGGCCTGCCGGATCGAAGGAGAATCGACTCCCGTGAAAGATATCGTTTCCTGGCTCGAAAAGGTGGAACGGAAAGCCTCGGACCTTTACCGGGAAGCCTCCCGGAGATTCTCCCAGGACCGGCCCCTGGCTGACTTCCTGGAACAGATGTCCGCCGAGGAAGACTGGCACCGCCGGCTCATCGAGGCGGCCGCCGAGACCGTCGACCGCCACGCTCTGGACGAGGCCCGCGTCCTGCTCGACGCCAAGACGCGGGAGACTGTAGAAGGTCCCTTTCAGGAGGCCGCCGAGCGCCTCGCCGCGGGGCACCTGACCCGCCGGGAGATGCTGGAAACCATCGCCGCGACGGAATTTTCCGAATGGAACGACCTTTTTCTGTACGTCATGGAGACCCTCAAAGGGCACAGCCGTGACTTCCAGCGGGCCGCGGCCGAGATCGAAACGCATCGGCAGGAGATCCTGGACTTTTTCCAGGACACGCCCGGGGCCCGGGACTCCCTCGAAAAGCTCAGCAGCCTCCACCCCCTTTGGCAGAGAAGGATTCTGGTGGTGGAGGACCACCCCGCCTTCGCCAGGCTGCTTCAGACGATCCTGGCCCAAATGGGGGAGGTGGTGATCGCCCGCGACGGGGCAGAGGGCCTGGAGGAGATCCGGCGGGGTTATTTCGACGTCATCGTCTCGGATGTGGAGATGCCCGTCCTCAACGGCGTGGAGATGTGCCGCCGGTCCATGGCCATGGACCCGGAGGTCCGGACCCGCTTCATCTTCTACAGCGGCACCCGGAAACGGCCTCACCTCGATTTTTTCGCTACCGAGCAAATTCCTCACCTGCCCAAGCCCGCCCCCCTCAACCGGATCCGCCAGGCGGTTTCCGAGGTCTTCGAACACTCCCGGACGGCCCACGCGCCGCCGCCAGCCTGACCTCCCGGGCGCCTTGACCCTCTGCAGCCATCATCTCCTGGTCAGCAAGGGAGCGCGGAGACCGCGCCCCGGTACGCCGTCCTTGACAAAGCCCCCTCGCCACGGTATCAACGGGTAAAACCGCACGAGGATCTTCTGCCATGTCCAATCCCGGTGAATTTATCCAGGCCTGCGCCGCCGGCAAGGTCTGGGTCTTCTGCAAAAACTGCGACGCCCCGAGGAACTTCAACGATGTGGAGCACATCCGCACCGTCGAAAACCCTTCCTACTGGGGGGCCGATCCCTGGTGGTACGAGATGCGGGTCTTCCGCTGTCCGGACTGCGGCACCGAACAGCAATCTCCCCTGCACCGCGAGAGCTGAGCGGGGAGCGGAGGAAACCGACCGTGAAACTCCTGATGCTCTACGTCGAAAGGTTCGCCTGGCGCACGGCCCAGAAGGCCCTGGAGTCCGCCCCCGAAATCGACGCCCGGGAGACCGTCGCCGACGCCCTGGTGGGGCTGATCCACGCCGAGCCGGGCGACGCCGAGGACCCCGGGAGGGTGGAGAAAAAGCTGATCAAAAACCTCAAGTGGGCGGCCCGCAAGAACGAGAGCCGCCGCATCGTCCTCCACTCCTTCTCCCACCTGGCCGAGGAAAAGGCCGACCCGGAATTCGCCCGCGAGCTTCTCGAAGGGGCCCGGAAGCGCCTGCAGGGGGCCGGCTACGAAGCCCTCCAAACCCCCTTCGGCTACTTCCTCGACCTGGACATCGCCGCGCCCGGCCGCTCGACCGCCCGCATCTTCGCCAGTTTCTGACCAAGCCCGAAAACAAAAACAAAGGTGTTTGCCACAGAGGCACAGAGAGCACAGAGAAAACCGGGAAAAGTCATTTTGGGGCCCTGTGCCTTGTGCCTCACGCAAAGCTGCAAAGGACTAAGACCCCGGAAAGGCAACAAATCGAGACTCAACGTTTTTCTTTGCGGCNTTGCGACTTGAGTGATCGAAGGCGAACGGGCGAGAGGCCGATTTCGATTCCATCGCCCATATTGCTCTGATGGGGGGCAAGTCTCTGCAGCACATCTGAGCGCAACTTGGCTGACGTGGGTGACAGAAGCGGGGCAAAGGGATGGCAGAGGGATTGCCCCGGGAGGCGGGAAGGAAATGCGGTCCGCCCCACCCGGCATGGACGCAGGTCACGGAGCGCTTTCTGGAGGATAGAGATGTCTGAAGAACTCAGCGCCGGTCAGGTCGAGGAGCTGCACCGAAAGCTGTTCGCCCTCCGGAAGGAAATCCAGGGGCTTCTGGCGGCAACGGAGGAAGGGGCGCGGCCGGTCGATCTCGGCCAACCCATCGGCCGCCTTTCGCGGATGGACGCCATGCAGCAGCAGAGCATGGCCCAGGCCAACCGGCAGGGGCACGAACTCCGACTGCGCCAGGTCAAGGCGGCCCTGGCCGCCATCGACCGGGACGAGTACGGCACGTGCAGGCGCTGCGAGGAGGCGATCGGCTACCGGCGGCTTTCGGCCCGGCCCGAGACCCCCTTCTGCCTCGACTGCCAGGGGCAGGCCGAGTCCCGCCGCTGAGCAAACTTTTTCACGCCGGGCCGCTCCCCCTGGCCCCCGGCATCTTCCGTTCGGAAACCGTGCGGTTTCTCCCCCCGTCCTTGGCCTGATAAAGGGCGTCGTCGGCCCGGCTGGTGAGGCTGTCGAGAGTATCCCCGCCGCCGTACTGGGCCACACCGCAGCTGATGCTGACCGCCTCGGCTCCGGAGAGAAGACCCTCTTTCAGAACCGCGCCCCTGACCCTTTCCGCGACGTCCTCGGCCTGAACGATGCCGCCAGCCGTCAGGATGATGAACTCGTCCCCGCCCCAGCGCACCAGCAGGTCGTTCTTCCTGATGCAGTCCTGGGCGATGGCCGCCACCTCCCGAAGAATCCGGTCCCCGGCGACGTGGCCCAGCTCGTCGTTGATCTTCTTGAAGTCGTCGAGATCGAAGAGAACGACCGAAAAGGGCAGGCCTTGCCGCTCGGCCAGGTACTGAGCCATGTCGAAGCGCTCCTCGAACACCCGGCGGTTGGCGGCGCCGGTCAGCTCGTCCGTGGCGGCCAGGCGCTCCAGCCTGCGCTGAAACCGGTTGATCGTGAGGGCATTGATGCCGATGATGAACAGCACCACGAGCAGGCCGAACACCAGGTTGCGAACGAAGTTGCCTCGGATGGACGCCAGCGCCTCGTTTTCGTCCTGCTCGACCAGGAGGTACCAGCCAAACTCCGGGATGTAGCGGGATGTCAGCAGGATATGCCTGCCATCCCGGTCGTATTCGAAAAAGCCGTTGCCCTCCGGATGCGAAAGGATATCCCCGGCAACCCTGTCGATCCCATCCTCCTGGTGGATGTTGACCCTGTCGACCAGTCCCTTGTCCCGGTGGACCTTGACCAGGCCGTCCTGGTCCACCAGGTAAATGTTCCTTTTGTATTGTTCCTTGTAGGAATCGACCAGGCTGGCGACCCGCTCCAGGTTGAGACCGACCCCGGTCACCCCGAGGAGGCTTCCGGCATAATCGTTCAGGCGGTGGTTGATGAAGATGGTGAGGGTGTTCTCCGAGGCCTCGTCGGTATCGACCACCAGGTCGTGTTCGGCGCCCAGTTGCTTGAAATCGTAGAACCAGGAATCGTGGGCATCCTCCCTGCTGATCTTCTTGAGGATGCCGTTGAAATGGTAGTAATTGCCCGTCCGGTCCGAAACGAAAAAGGTGGAGAAAAAGCCGTATTTATCCTGGATCTCTTTGAGGTAGCGGGTGATTTTGGTGACGTCCTGCTCGCCGCCCAGGGCCCAGTCCTTCAGAAAGGTGTCGTTGGCCATCAGCGAGGAGACGAAGACGGGCATCATCAGGTCGGCCTGGATTTCCGAATAGATGTTGTCGCTGGTCAGGGGCAGGGCGTTTTCGATGATGTTTTTCCGTACCGAGGCCTTCGAAACCTGGTAGTTGACCACGTTAGTGGCGACGAAGGCAAAAATCAGTATCGCGCTCAGGGACAGGATCAGCTTTGTCCGGATGGTCAACTTTCCCAAAGTCATGCTCCCAGATTAGAAAAACCCAATAAGGCTAGATATTTTCAGGCTGTCGCGAAGCTAGCAAAGGGGCCGGCGGGGCGCAAGGGAATTCTCCTCCCCGGCCAAAGGGGATGCCGGGCCGGCCCCTTTCGACACGCTGTGAAGGTCGAGGCGCTTTGTCCATGGCCATCCTGGAGGGACCTCGACTGTCTGCCCGTTTTTTTGCAATCATATCGACCCCCTGCATCCCTTGATGGAGCTTCCCCCGCCCCCGCAGCAGATGGTATGATGTAGGGAATGTTCGAGGGAACCGGCATTGAAACCCGGCCCGGCCGTTTCCGCGACCAACCCGGCGGGCACACCCTTCCAACCCCCAGGGCAGGAGGCGTTATGTCCGATACCGAGAGCAGGCAACAGGAGAAGGCCACCTTCGCCGGCGGCTGTTTCTGGTGCATGGAGCATCCCTTCGCCGCCCTGGACGGGGTCGTCTCCGTCACCGTGGGCTACGCCGGCGGCGACCGGGAGAACCCGACCTACGAAGAGGTCTGCGCGGGGGGCACGGGGCACGCCGAGGCGGTTGAGGTCCTTTTCGACCCCGGCCGGATCGGCTACGACGAGCTGCTCGAGGTCTTCTGGCGCAACATCGACCCCACGGCCGTCAACCGGCAGTTCGCCGACATGGGCAGCCAGTACCGCACCGCTATTTTCTTCCACGACGAGGAGCAGCGGCGGCTGGCCGAGGCCTCGAAGAGGGCCCTCCAGGACTCGGGCCTCTTCGCCGCGCCCATCGCCACCGAGATTTCCCCGGCCGGCCCCTTCTACCGGGCCGAGGACTATCACCAGGGCTATTACCGGAAGAACCCCGTCCGCTATGGTCTTTACCGGAGCGGCTCGGGGCGCGACCGTTTTCTGGACAGGACCTGGGAGAAAGAGCGAAAGAAGGAATAATCGAAGAATGTCATGCACAAGCCTGACATCTCTCGAGGCCTTGTCCCTGATGTGATAGCCACAAACGGAACCGTTGCCGGCATTAAAAAGGAAGGAGCCCGCCGGGGCGCGACCCAACATTTGGCTTTGACACTGCCAAGTCAATTCCGGAACAAAGACCGCTGAAGAGTGAGAATCGAAAAATGAGACTTGCGCTACCGCTTCTCCTGATCCTCTCCCTCGCCACGGCCGCCCTGGCTGTGGAGGGGGGCAACCCCCGCAAGGGGAGATACCTGTTCCGGACGACCTGCCTGTCCTGCCACCAGGAGGAGGCGAAGGCCGGGGCGCTGGACACCCGCTCCAAGACCCAGGCGCAATGGGACCGCTTCTTCGCAAAGGACAGGCACCGGGCCGCACCGGCCGGCCTGGAGGCCCTCTCCGAAAAAGAGCGCCTCGACCTGCGCCAGTACGTCAACGACTACGCCCTCGACACCGACCCCGGCAAGTGCGGCGCCTGCTGGGAATCGAAGTAACCGCCGGTTTGCCCATCGAGGCAGGAGGACGCCATGCACCCCTTTGCCGCTATAGCCCGCCGCAGTCTCGTTCTGCTGACCGCGGCCTTCGTCATGGCCTCGGCCCTGCTGGCAATCGAACTGGCCGGCCCGGACGCCCTCCATGCCCAGTCCGCCCTGGCGCCCCGGGTCGGACGCCTGCTTTTGGCCACCGAGGGCATGGGCGACCCGCGCTTCCGGCAGACGGTCATCCTCCTGGTCCGGCACGACAAGGGGGGGACCATGGGCCTGGTCCTCAACCGCCCGATGGTGGACATCCCGTACCGCCTCCCCTCCCTTCTCGCCGACAAGCTCGACCTGCTTTACCACGGCGGACCGGTCAATGCCTTTACCCCCACGGCGCTCCTTCAAAGCGACACGCCGCCGCCGCAGGCGACCCGCGTCACCGGGAACGTCTATCTGGTCGGGCTCGGCCCCGTCGCCGACCACCTCGCCGAAGATCCCCGGCCGGACGAGCGGCTCCGGGTCTACATGGGGAGCGCCGGCTGGGCCCCGGGCCAGCTCGCCGGCGAGATCGCCCGGGGCGCCTGGCAGGTCGTCCCCGGCAGCCGCCAGGACGTTTTCGATCCCGATCCGAACGGCCTCTGGGAGCGGCTGATCGAGACCGGGAAGATCATCACCATCTGAGAAGTCCCCGGGCAACCGGGCCTCCCAGGAAAGGAACGCGCAGCGATGAAGATGCTCCGCCGACTCTTCGGACGCCGGAAGCCGGCGGCCTCGGCACACGTGCCGGACACCATGCAGGAACTGGGGCGCAACGACCCGTGCTGGTGCGGCAGCGGCAAAAAGTACAAGAAGTGCCATAGCGTAGAAGACGCCAAGCGCCTCGCGGAGGCCCGGGACCGGGTAGGGGGCGCTGTCTGCGACGCCTTTTCGTGAGGGAAGGTCAGGAGGTGAGTTCACCTTCCCGTCCCTAGCCCTCCTCGCCAGGCAAGGCCCTAAACTTCCAGGGGTTGCGCCCCCTGACGGCGCCTGACTCTTTTTGCTCGCCCAAAAAGAGTCAGCAGAAAAAGGGCGCCCCGTCGACTTGCCCGCCGCTGCCTNGCCTTCGGCGACGGCGGGTCCCCTGCGCTCCGCAGCCCTTTTGAGGGCCGGCAAAAACTCGCTTCGCTCAGACATTTGCCGTCCTTTTTCTCAAAAGGGCCGCTCCTCTCCGGCTGCGTCAAAGGGGGGCGGTAGAAAAAACCCCCGGCGCCCTGGGGTCCAGGGGATTGGGCGAGCAATCCCCTGGTCGCCTGCGGGGGCGAGTCCCCGCGACACAAGGTTTTATCCTGCCGGGGAGAAGGGAACCATCGGACGATACGTTTGACGGCAGGAACCGCACCCAACCGGAGCTGAACCCACCCCCATGCAACCGATCATCGAAGCCCAAAACCTGCGCAAGAGCTTCGGCGAGCTGACCGCCGTGGGCGGGATCTCCTTCGCCGTTCAGAAGGGGGAATGCTTCGGCCTGCTCGGCCCCAACGGGGCCGGCAAGACGACCACCATCCGCATGCTCTACGGCTACACCCCGGCCAGCGGCGGCACCCTGCGGATCTTCGGCCGCGACATCTCTGAAGAGCTGCGCGCCGTCAAGTACCGGATCGGCGTCTGCCAGCAGGAGGACAACCTCGACCCCGACCTCTCGGTGCGGGAGAACCTCCTCGTCTTCGCCCGCTACTTCGACATTCCCCGCCGCACCGCAGAGGAGGAGGCCGACAAGCTGCTGCGCTTCTTCGCCCTGGAGGGACGCAGCGGGGCCAATATCCGCGTGCTCTCCGGGGGCATGAAGCGGCGCCTGGTCCTGGCCCGTTCCCTGGTCAACGACCCCGAACTTCTCATTCTCGACGAACCGACCACCGGCCTCGACCCCCAGAGCCGCCACCAGGTCTTGAGCCGCCTCGAGGAACTTAAGGGCCGGGGCCTGACGGTCCTGCTCACCAGCCACTACCTGGAAGAAGCCTCGCGCCTCTGCGACCGGCTGATCATCATCGACGGCGGCCGGGTCCTGGTGGAGGGGGAGCCGGCGGCGCTGATCGCCGAGCATGTCGGCCACGAGGTCATCGAGATCGCCGAACCGAGCGGACCGATGCGCGCCTTCCTGAAAAAGAAGGAGGTCGATTTCGAGGATCTCGGCGGACGGCTGATCGTCTACAACCAGCGGGGCGACGACCTCTACGGCCGCCTGACCTCCGACTTCTGCCGGCGGGGCTGCACCCTGCGCCTGGCGACCCTCGAGGACGTCTTTCTGCGCCTCACCGGCCGGGAGCTGCGCGAATGAGTGACTCCTTCGATATCTCCTGGCGCTTCCTGCGGGTCTGGCAGCGCAACCTCTCGGTCTACCGCCGCACCTGGAAGGTCAACTTCCTGCCCCCCCTGCTCGAGCCCCTGCTCTACCTGCTCGCCTTCGGGGTCGGCCTCTCCTCTCTCGTCGGGGCCCTGCGCTACGGCGGGGAGGAGGTCTCCTACCTCGCCTTCATCGCCCCGGCCCTCCTCTCGGTCAACATCATGTACAACGCCTTCTTCGAGACGAGCTACGCCTCCTTCGTGCGCATGTACTACCAGAAGACCTTCGACGCCATGCTCGCCACCCCCCTCAACCTCGAGGAGATCATCGTCGGGGAGATCGCCTGGGCCGCCACCAAGGCGATCATCGGCACCACCATCATGCTCGCGGTGATCAGCCTCTTCGGCCTCGTCGCCTACCCGGGCGGGCTCCTCCTGATCCCCCTCGCCCTGCTCGGCGGGGTCGCCTTCGCCTCGGTCGGCATGGTCTTCACGAGCGTCGTACCCAACATCGAGACCTTCAACATTCCGATCTTCCTCTTCATCACCCCCATGTTCCTCTTCTCCGGCACCTTCTTCCCCCTCGAGAACCTCCCCGCCTGGGCCCGGCTCCTCGCCCAGGCCCTGCCCCTCACCCACCTGGTCGGCCTCGCCCGCGCCCTCACCCTCGGCCAGTGGAGCCCGGGGATGCTCTGGAGCCTCGGCTACCTCGCCGTCTTCTGCGCCCTCTTCCTCCCCCTCGCCGTGACCCGGATGCGGCGGCGGCTGATCCGCTAAAGAGGCCTTGCTTTCATTATTTGCTTTTCGGGGTGACGGTCTCCCCGTATGCCGCCCCCGAAACGGTCGCGAAGCGCAGGAGACCCTATTGACCCCACCCGGGTCAGATAATCGGGAGCCTGCCCGGATCGCCGATCACGGTTTGCCCGTTCTCCTTTGCGACCTTTGCGGCCTTGAGCGAGCCCAGAGAGCGGGCGTGAGGCCGCCTTTTCGGTTCCCCTTTGCGCCTTGGCGGCTTGAGAGAGCGAAGCGAACGGGCGTGAGGCGGTCTTTCCCTGGTTGTGCTGTTCGTGCCGGAAAGTCGCCTGTGGCTCGGACAGTCGTCCGCGTCTTTCCGAATTCATCCACTCCGCTCCGGCGGCGGCGAAGGGGGAATTCGGTGTCAAGTGCCTGCCCCGTAACGTTTTTCTCCCCCCACCCCTTCCCTTTCCCCCGCCCGGAGATAGAATTCAGGTAGAGAAGGAACAAGAGAGGGAGGACGCCATGGGACAACACGACATCACCCCCGACATGAACGTCTGGAACGTCATCCAGGACCACCCCGAAACGATCGAGGTCTTTCGGCGCCACGGCTGCCCCGACATGAGCAGCGGCTTCTTCGCCATGACCGCCCACGCCATGAAGGTCAAGTGGGCCGCCAAGGTCCACGGCATCGAACTGGAGAGCCTGCTGACCGACCTCAACCTGGCCATCCACCCCGAAGAGGACGAGGGCACCCTCCACTGATGCCGGAGACGAACCGTTGATCCCCATCCAGGACCTGCTCAACCGCATCCGCTGGGACCCGGAGTTCGGCCGGGCGAGCTTCCGGCTCGGCTACTGGGACCGGGTCGATCAGCGGGTCGTGCAGGTCCCCTTCCACCGGCTCCATTTTCCGGAGGGGGACCACTTCGCCTTCGACCTGGAGGACCTGGAGGGGGAGGTGCATCACGTCCCCCTGCACCGGGTCCGCGACGTTTACCGGGACGGGAAGCTGATCTGGCACCGGGAGCCCCACTGAATGGGGGGCTTGGCGGATCGCCTGGAGGGACACGTGCGGCAGCTGGCCGGGGAGATCGGCGAGCGCCACATCCACCGGCCGAAGGCCCTGCACGCAGCGGCGGATTATATCCGGCAGAGCTGGGAAGCGATGGGCTACGACGTGAGCAAAAGGGACTACCCGGTGCTCGGCGTCCCCTCGGCCAACCTGGAGGCGGTCCGCCCCGGCAGCGCCCGCCCGGACGAGATCCTCGTCGTCGGGGCCCACTACGACACGGTGCGGGGCAGCCCGGGGGCCAACGACAACGCCAGCGGCGTGGCCGCCCTGCTCGAGCTCTCCCGCCTCCTCGCCGGGGCCGAACCGGAGCGGACGGTACGCCTGGTCGCCTTCACCAACGAGGAGCGCCCCTTCGTCTTTCTCGGCCAGCAGGGCAGCCATCACTACGCCCGGGCGGCGCGCCGCCGCGGCGACGACATCCGCCTCATGATCGCCCTCGAAACGATGGGCTACTACTCCAGCGATCCGGACAGCCAGAGGTATCCCCCCGGCCTGCGCCGCTTCTACCCCGACCGGGCCGACTTCATCGGCTTCGTCAGCAACCTCCCCTCCCGCCGTCCCCTGAATAAGCTTGTACGGGCCTTCCGGGAGGCGAGCGACTTCCCCTGCCAGAGCCTCGCCGCGCCGGTCTTCGTCCCCGGGGTCGGGCGCAGCGACCACTTCTCCTTCTGGCGCCAGGGCTACCGGGCGATCATGGTCACCGACACCGCCTACTACCGCTACGCCCACTACCACCGCCCCGAGGACACCCCCGGAAAGCTCGACTACCCCTCGCTGGCCCGAGTCGTGGAGGGGCTCTTCCGGGCCCTGCTCCCCCTCGCCGAGGGGGAGCTGTAGAAAGCTTTGCTCGTTTCCGGATGAAAACTATTGAGTCTTCATGTAGGTGATCAGCCCCAGCGCGTCCGCGGCGGTCAAGCGGCCGACCGGGCCGTTGCTGACCGTGGCGTTGAAGACCGTCCCCCCGCGCAGGATATAGGCGCAGGGGTGGATGATGTCGCGCCGCGCCTCGTAGACGGCGCCGAGGCGCTCGGCCGCGCCGGGTCCGTCCACCCCCCAGAGGACGGGGAAGGCGAGGCCGTCGCCCTCAACGGTCTTTCGCGCCTCCTCGAGGGGGTCGGTGGAGAAGGCGAAGAGGGCGATCCCCTCCTGTTCGAAGTCGCCGAACCGGGCCTGGAAGTCAGCCAACTGCTGATGGCAGAAGGGTCACCAGTGGGCCCGGTAGCCGAGCACCACCGCCCACTCGGCGCCGATCTCCGCGGGCAGGGTCCAGGTGCGGCCGTCGGTGGCCGTTGCCGAAATTTCGGGGAAGGGTGCGTCGACGGGGAGCATGGGGCCTCCTTTCGGGCGGGTTACCGGGGTAAAGGGCTTGCCACATGGAAGAGTGGGTTGGGTTTTGTTATCCCGGTTTACTTTGCGACCTCTGCGTCCTTGAGCGAGCCTGGCGAGCGGGCGTGAGGACGATTTTACGGTTTTCCTTTGCGTCTTTGCGGCTTGAGAGAGCGAAGCGAACGAGCGTGAGGCGATGTTTCCCCTGTTTTTGAATCGCGGGGACTCGCCCCCGACGCCTTGCCCGCCCTCGCTTTCAGCGATGGCGGGTTCCCTCCGCTGCGCAGATGAATCCGGCGGCGAAGGGGGGAAGGGCAAAGCAATTCGCCCAACTCCCCTCATACGAGGATAACAAGGGGAGAAGGGGAGGCAACCACCCGCCGAGTTGACATTCATGCCGGTCGGGGTATAGAAAGAGGGGGTTCGTCTCAACGATGCGTTCCATGCAGGCGGAATCGCTCTGCACTTTCAGCGAGGAGGGACCTCCATGGCCAAAATCCTGGTTACCGGCGCCGCCGGCTTCATCGGCTATCACTTCGCCCAAAAGCTCCTCGCGCGGGGGGACGAGGTCGTCGGCCTCGACAACCTCAACAGCTACTACGAGGTGAAGCTCAAGGAAGACCGCCTGGAGCGCCTGCAGAGGCATCCCTCCTTCCGCTTCGTGCGCATGGACCTGGCCGACCGCCCGGCGATGGAAGCCCTCTTCGAGAAAGAGCGCTTCGACAAGGTCGTCAACCTCGCCGCCCAGGCCGGGGTGCGCTACTCGCTGAAGAACCCCCACGCCTACGTCGACAGCAACCTCGTCGGCTTCATGAACGTCCTCGAGGGGTGCCGCCACACCGGGGTGAAGCACCTCGTCTTCGCCTCGTCCTCCTCGGTCTACGGGGCCAACACCAAGATGCCCTTCTCCACCCACCACAACGTGGACCATCCCGTCTCCCTCTACGCCGCCACCAAGAAGGCCAACGAGCTCATGGCCCACACCTACGCCCACCTCTACGGCCTGCCCTGCACGGGCCTGCGCTTCTTCACCGTCTACGGCCCCTGGGGACGGCCCGACATGGCCCTCTTCCTCTTCACCAAGGCGATCCTCGAGGGCAGGCCCATCGACGTCTTCAACTACGGGAAGATGCGGCGCGACTTCACCTACATCGACGACATCGTCGAGGGGGTCGTGCGGGTCACCGACCGGATCGCCGAGCCGAACCCCGACTGGTCCGGCGACGATCCCGACCCCGGCACCAGCGCCGCCCCCTACCGCAACTACAACATCGGCAACAACCGCCCCGTCGAGCTGATGACCCTCATCGAGACCCTGGAGAAGGCCCTCGGCAAGACAGCCGAGAAGAACCTGCTGCCGATCCAGCCCGGCGACGTCCCCGCCACCTACGCCGACGTGGACGACCTGGCGCGGGACGTGGACTTCAAGCCTGCCACCCCCATCGAGGAGGGAGTCGGCCGCTTCGTCGCCTGGTACCGGGAGTACTACGGGGTCTGAATCGACTCATCCGCAAATTCCGGGGAGGGAGAGGATTCCCCTGCGACGCCGCCGGAGCGAAGTGGTCGTTTCGGGAACAAGGCGGGCAAATGTCTGAGCGAAGCGAGTTTTTGCACGCCCCCGAAACGTCTGCGCAGCGCAGGGAACCCGAAGGGCAAGGAACTGGGGCGGCCTTCTTTGGGTTACCTTTCTTGGCCGAGCAAGAAAGGTAACTCGACCGGCGGGGCGAAACCCGCCGAATGTTTATCCTTTTTACAGAAACCTGTGGCCGGAGAAGGCAGGCCCTTTCCCCTCAATCCTTCCAGCAAAATTGGGGCTCCCCGAAACATTCCGAGGGCCCTTCAGATCGGCTCCTCCGGCTCCATCCCCTTCTCCCGCAGCTCCTGCAGGGCCGCCTCGGTCTTGCCCAGCCCCCCCAGCCCCATGCCGCGCAGCACATAGGTCGCCTTGCTGAACTGGCAGCCGTCGTACTGGACCACCTGCACGTGGTTGCCCCAGGGGTCGAGGAAGTCGAGCCCCTTCCCCGGCAGGATCGTCGCCCCCATCTCCCGCACGATGCGCCGCACCGCCTCCCGGTCGTCCACCACCAGCCCGAAGTGGCGGGCG
>NZ_PKUB01000021.1:0-37466 GCF_002868845.1 Desulfuromonas sp. | reverse complement strand
CCCGGCCGCCGCCCCCGCAGCTTCAGGTCGAAGATCTTCCCGTAAAAGTCCAGGGCCGCGTCCACGTCGCCCACCTCCAGGGCCACGTGGTTGATGCCCACCAGGCGCGGCTTGTCCATGGTCGCTTCCTTTCGTCTGTGGGGTTTACTGTTAGAATATCACCGGGAGAGTGGGGGGCAAGGGAGGGTTGGGCGCTCCATGTGTTGACTTTAATTGAGTTGGAGGGTAGAAAGGGGTAGCTCCCTGCCACGATCGACAACTCAAAGTGATCCAATATGCATCAAAGGACTGAGAAGGGAAGTAGTATCTCGTATTATTTTCCGAAAGAACATGTAGGTTTTCTTGTCCTAAGAACTTAGGCCCAGTGGGAAAATGCAGTAAAATTTCTTGTTATTTATTTAGTACCAAAAATTTTTGTGATCATGTCAATTTTCTTTTGAAATGATTGAGAAGTCAAGGTGTAAAGTTATTTAAATTGACTTAAAAGGTTTTGTCGCGCATGTCGATTTTTTTGTTTTTGGCCTCTGCCATAAATTGTTAAGATTATAAATTGGAATAATTGACGATTCTTTTCAGCTTGAAACCCCTTTGGATATCTAAAAGTAAAATCTGGTAAAATGTGGGACAATTAAACATGAACCTATTTATCGATACGAATATTTTTCTTGCCTTTTATCATTTGACCAGTGATGACCTCGAAGAGTTAAGAAAGCTAGGAGTTCTCCTCAGGAAGAGTAAACTTTCGCTGTTTATACCAGGGCAGGTTATTGATGAATTTAAAAGAAATAGAGACAATAAGATCGCTGATGCACTTAAAAGACTTAAAGAACAAAAATTAAATCTTCAGTTTCCACAAATATGTAAAGACTACGATGAATACAAAACCCTCAGAGAGTGTCAGAAAAATTATGAAAAATCTCACTCTGAATTACTAAAAAAACTTTCCCAAGATATTTTTGAAAATAGTCTTAAGGCAGATGGAATCATCAATGACTTATTTAAGTCAGGTACAGTCATTGAGACAACCAAAGAAATTTTAGACAGTTCAAACATTAGGTATGCCATTGGCAATCCACCAGGCAAAGATGGGTCGCTTGGTGACGCTATCAACTGGGAATCACTCTTAGCCAGTATTTCACAAAAAGAATATTTATATTTTATCACGGATGATGGTGACTATTGCTCAAGCCTAGATGGCAACATGTTTAATAGTTATTTAAGCGAAGAGTGGAATACAAAAAAATGTTCAGACTTAATCTACTACAAAAAACTATCTAACTTCTTTAAAGACCAGTTTCCCGATATAAAATTGGCCAGCGAACTGGAAAAGGAGTTGTTGATTAAGGATTTGGCATCTAGTTACAGCTTTGCACAAACACATACGGTAGTGTCAAAACTTAACAAACATGCAGATTTCACTAATTCACAAACAAATGACATGGTTGCAGCAGCTGTTACTAATAGTCAAATATGGTGGATTCTTAAAGACGACGATGTCTGCGAGTTTTATTCAAAAATAATAGACGGCAAAGAGACCAAATTGGAAAAAAACAACCTGCACCAACTAATGGAAGGGATTGGCAAGAAAAGTCAAGATGATGATCAACTTGATGATGACAAGGATCTACCATTTTGAAATATTGTCAGACATAGCCATAAAAACTCTTCAATATTGTTCGGATTAAAACCGGGGATATGGAGGGGCTTTGCAAATGCCACCAGCACAATTTTTTTGCACAGGGTTCCGGAGAAAACCATATAATTCCCGCATCTTTAGGAAAGCATGCTGGCCCCGACTCTAAGCTCAGTTAAGGATTGAAATAAATGACCGAATGGGAAAAAAGTCTTATTGGTGCTGGCATGGCAGGTGTTATATATTTTTTATTTAATATTGGAAAACTGATAGAGCGAAAAATTTCTGAGCAACAAAAAACCCAAGAGACTCTAAAGTTGACCTTGGCAGCAATTAAAAAATTGGAAAAATGATTCGGAAACCTTTTTTCAAAACACCGGGAAAACAAATTGTGAGGATACCATTATTACAAAATCCCTGAGGGGGACAGGCACCTTTTAATGTGTTGATTGCCGTTGGCGTAAGAAAATCCCTGAGGGGGACAGGCACCTTTTAATGTGTTGATTGCCGTTGGCGTAAGGGGGACAGGCAACTTTGCGGTCTTCGCAAAGCAGCCAGTCCCCAAGGAAAAGTTGAGGTGCTTTCGGGGCAGGCATGCAGGGTTGAAAGTCTGCACCCATGTGACAAGTCGACATCCTGAAAACGGAGGCCCAAATGAAAATCAGTCGCGTCTTCCTCTTTGCCCTCGCGTCCGCCGCCCTCTTCGCCACCGGCTGCTCAACCTCTGCGAGCTTCAAACTCCCCCCCGACACGGAGGTGCGGGTCAACTACAAGGGAACGGACATCCATGGCGACGTGAAGACAAGGCCCTTTTTCTGGAACGCGACCGGCGGCGTCCCCTACGAGCTGATCTCCACCGCCCCCAAGGACAACGAGATCGTCCAGAAGGGGAAGCTCCCGACCAGCTTTCGTGTCGTCTCGATCTTCTGGCCTCCCTACGCCCTGATCTACTGGCCCCTCGGCTTCGCCTGCGAGTGCTACGACGTCACGGGAGGGGAGGCGGTCTGCTGCCACTGACCCTCGCCCGAAATATCAGCCAGGGCTTTGTTTCAAATCAAAACCGGCCTCGCGCCCGTTCGCTTGCGCTCACTCAAGCCGCAAAGGCGCAGAGGAAAACAGAGAGGCTCGGTCTTTTGCCCTTCTTGGCGGCTTTGCGTGAGACCCGAAACTCGGCTTCGTACTCTTTGGCCTTGATTTATGGCCTACGATAAGCCCCCCCGCATGAGCTGGCGCGGCGGCCCGCCGGGGAGTTTGCGGTTGTGCCGAACCGGCCGATCTGCTACCGTGAAAGACCTGTCGACGCAGACGCGAATCACCACAATCAGAACTTGAGCGACCTTCTTCCCGCCATACGCTTTGCTGTTGTTTGATCCCACCTGTCGTATGACTGCCTGAGGGTTTCCCGGCTCTTGCCGGGAGCCGGTCCGAAACAGCCTCGACCTTCTGAATCGTTATCACGTCGCCCCACCCCAAGCGCCCGAGGGCCCGGAGACCGATCGCCCGAAGCTTTGACGGCCCATTTTTCCCACGGATGACCCAGATCATCCCTCTTTTGAAAGGTTGTCGGAACGATGAAAAGCAAGAAAAGCAGAATCCTGTTGATGGCTGTTCTTTTCCTGGTTTCGACCGTTGCTGCGTTTGCCGAGACGGCCAAGAGCGATGTCGCGGCGGCGGTCAGCGAAGGCAAAAGCGTGACCCTCGAGTACTCCGTCTCGCTGGCGGACGATGAAGTGGTTTTCAGCACCGCCGGCCAGGAACCGCTGACCTTTATCCAAGGCTCCGGCAAGCTCTTTCCCGACCTGGAGAAGGCCCTTGAGGGGATGAAGGCCGGCGAGGCGAAGACCGTCGAACTCTCCCCGGAGCAGAGCTTCGGCCCGGTCAACCCGCAGGCGATCGTCGATGTCGAAAAGAGCAAGCTCCCCCCCCCAGGCGCACCAGATCGACGCCATGGTCACGACGACCGACCCTAACGGCCAGACGTTCCGGGGCCGGGTGGTCGGCCTCGAAGGCGAGATAGCCAAGGTCGATTTCAACCACCCCCTGGCCGGAAAAACGGTCTTTTTCAAACTGAATGTTCTTCAGGTCAACTGAGGTCCGCCCTGCGGACATGGATTATCGCGAAAGGGCGGCCGGTTGGCCGCCCTTTTCGTTTTCGAACTCCCGGCGAGCGCCGGGTTTCAGGCCGGCGGCAGCGGCTCCAAGGTCGCCAGGGTCGCCCCCCATCCGCCGCCGCTTTCGTCGGCGAGGCGATAGGAGCGGACCTCGGGAAGGCGCCTGAGGATGCCGTGCACCTTGCGCTGGAGGATGCCGTGGCCCTTGCCGTGGACGATGCGCACCTCGAGGATGCCCCGCTTGCGGCACTCGGCGAGGTAGTCCGGGACCAACTCCCCCACCTCGCGCGGCAGGAAGGTATGCAGGTCCATGGTGCCGTCGATGGGCAGCTCCACGACCTCGGGGATTTCCGTCTCGTCCATCTCGTCCTCTCCTGCGAGAAGCGCCGGTCAATCGGCCGATTCAGCCCCTTCCGGGCGCGGGGGGTGAACGAGGACGGCCTTCTGCATGATGACGCTGTTGGGGATGTGGACCCGCTCCCCTTCGGCTGAGATGAGCCGGACGTAGAAGAGGGTCATGTCCGAGACCTCGCCGCTGACGCTGTTGTCCCCGTCCTTGACGGTGATGAAGTCGTCTATCTTGATCGGCGAGGAGAAGAAGAGGATGAAGCAGGCGGTGACGTTGCTCAGGATGCTCCACTGGGCGAAGAGGGCGATGCCGATGATGCCGAAGATGGAGGTGAACATCACCCACGCCCCGGCGAGGTTGATCCCCCAGACGAGGCAGAGGGCGAGGGAGGCCAGCAGGGCGATCGAATACCTGACGACCTTCTGCAGGTAGAGGGTGCGCAGGTGCTTGATATGGCGCCGCTCGCCGAAGCTCTCCATGAGGGAACAGCTGACGAACCCGCCAACCGCGCCGCCGAGAACCACCAGGACCGAAACAAGAAGCTGAAGAAAAACCGTGGTCTCGTACATTTTCTCCTCCCTTGATGCCCCGCAGGCCGGGATGGCCTGCCCGTTAGAAACTGCGGATCGCTAAAAGCCCCCCGCCGGGAAAACAGTATCGCATCCCTAATTTTTTTCCAGCCGCACCCTCACATTCTCGCTCTCCAGCTCCCGCAGGGCATCCCGCCCGATCCACCGCGCCGAGGGGGATTCGATCCGCCCGACCTCCCCGGCCGCCTCGACGGCCAGGCCGTGCAGTCGGGCGTTGCGCTTGCCGATCTGGCGCAGGGCCCAGTTGACCGCCTTCTTGACGAAGTTGCGCCCGTCCGTCGCCTCCCGGGCGATGAGGGGAATAAGGGCCTCGAACCGCTCGTCGGCGGCCTCCTTGTCATGCACGGCGAGGACCGCCATGAGGACGAAGCCGGCCCGCTTGACGAACTCCCCCGGGCGACCGCTCCACTCTGCGGCCTTCTCCCAGGCATAGGGGGTGCGGCGGAAGAGGTTGTTGCAGGTCTGGTCGCAGACGTCCCAGGAGTCGAAATCGGCCGCCCAGGCCTCCATCTGCGCCATGCTCACCGCCGCCGGGTCGTCGATCATGGAGGCGAGGATGCGCGCTTCGTGGATGCCGCTCGCCCACAACTGGCCGGCCAGAACGTGATCGCGGCCGGCCTGGCGGGCGAGGGCGCGCAGCTTCGGGATGGAGACCCCGAAAGTCCTTTCCGGGTTGATGCCGAAGCGAGCCATCCCCGCCGCCGCCTCGGGATCGGAGAGAACCTTCAGCCGGTCGATGATCTCGCTGCAGCGCATGTTCCGTCCCTCCCGTTTCAAGACGTTTGCCCTTGCGCCCTTATACGCCCGCATCCGGGCGCTGTCAATTCCATTGGGAGGCGGAAAGGCTTGACCTGGCCGGCCGATCCCCTATCCTAGAGGCCATGACACGTTCCCGGGCCATCGAAAAATACCTGCGCAGCCGCGCCGTCGACGGTCCCTGGCGCTTGGAGGGGTGCGCTGAGAGCGACTTCGCCGGGGCGGTGGTGATCCCCGCCCTGGCCGAGGGGGAGAGCCTCTTCGCCACCCTGGAGAGCCTGGCGCAGGGACCGGCCGCGATGCTGGAGCGCTATCTCGTCGTGGTGGTGGTCAACCACCGGGAGGACGCGGAAGAGGGTGACAAAAAGGGGAACCGGATCGACCTGGCGCGGCTCGCCTCGGGGGACGCTCCCCGTCCCCTGCGGCTGGCCCTGGTGGACGCCGCCTCGCCGGGCCTGGAGCTGCCCGCCCGGAGCGGCGGGGTGGGCCTGGCGCGCAAGATCGGCTTCGACCTGGCCCTCGCCCGCCTCGACCCCGGGGGCCCGGAGCCGATCCTCGCCTCCCTCGACGCCGACACCCTGGTCGGGCCCGGTTACCTGCCGGCCCTCGCCGCGCATTTCGCCCGCAGCGGGGCGGGGGGCGCGGTTTTGCCCTTTTGCCACCAGCCGGGCGGGAGCGCCGGGCAGCAGGCGGCCATCGACCGCTACGAGCTCTACCTGCGCCACCACGCCCTCGGCCTGGCGCTGGCAGGCTCCCCCTACGCCTCCCCCACCGTCGGCAGCGCCATGGCCTGCACCGCGGGAGCCTACGCCCGGGCCGGGGGGATGAACCGCCGGGCCGCCGGGGAGGATTTCTATTTCCTCCAGCAGCTGGCCAAAACCTGCGGCGTGGAACAGCTGAGGGGGACGATCGTGCGCCCCTCGGCCCGCGTCTCGGCCCGGGTGCCCTTCGGCACAGGCCCCAGCATGAAGCGCCTTCTCGGCGGGGAGAGGGACGCCGTGCTGTTCTACCCGTCGGGCTGCTACCGCCTCCTGCGCGGCTGGCTGACCCTGGCCGAAGACCTCTGGCAGGAACCCGCAGCCGAGCTGCTCGCCGGAGCGGAGGAAATCTCTCCCTACCTGGCCCGATTTCTGCACACCTATCGATTCACCGACATCTGGACCAGGCTGCGGGACAATCACCGCGGCAGGACCGCGCTGCAAAGCGCCTTTCACGGCTGGTTCGACGGCCTGAAGAGCCTTCAGTTCATCCACCACCTCTGCGCCGGGCCCCTGCCGAAAGTCGGACCCGAGGCGGCCCTGCCTCCCCTTCTCGACTGGGCGGGGCTGAAGCCGACGAAGGACCCGGCCCGCCAACTGGCCCAGCTCCGCTCCCTGCAGGCCGCCGGGGAAGCGGAACAGTCCCACCGGACCCCTGAAAAAAGAGGGGTTTGTGATACGATTGAAGCAAAAGACGATCCCCTCGCCGGAGTCCCCTGACGGACCAAAAAGGCCAGACGATGAGCGACCCCCAAAATCCCCGGCAACCCGCCGCACCGGCCAGCCAGAGAGCGTCCCTGCGCTCCCCCATCATCATCCAGCGCGTCAAGCTCGACGACGGGCGCAAGACCTTTTTCGGCTACGCCAAGAACATCAGCCGAAGCGGGCTGTTCATCGCAGCGACCAACCCCCGCCAGCCGGGAACCCGGTTCCAGGTCGAACTCCCCCTCCCCTTCGCCTCCGGGCGGACCGCGAACTGCACCTGCGAGGTGATCTGGCAGCGCCAGTTCAGCCGCAAATCGACCTACGAGCCGGGCATGGGCCTGAAATTCATCGACCTTCCCGCCGAGGCGGCGGAGGAGCTGGACGACTGGGTCCGGAAACAGGCGGAAGAACCGGTCAAACCCTAGATCCGGCAACTTCAGCGTAAAACGCAGACGGGGCGGGGCCATTCGGCCCCGCCCCGTCTTTTCACTTCCCCTTTTCGAGCCCTCGCCCCGGAAACCTTACAGCAGCCCCACAACCGCCCCGGTCATGCAGGTGGCGAGGGTGCCGGCCACGATCGACTTGAGCCCGAGGGCCACGATCTCGCCCCGGCGCTCCGGGACCATCGTCCCCATCCCCCCGAGCATGATGCCGAGACTGCCGAAGTTGGCGAAACCGCACATGGCGTAGGTCAGAATCAGCCGGCTGCGCTCTCCGAGGGCCCCCTCGGGCAGGGCGGCCAGGTCGAGGTAGGCGAGGAATTCGTTGAGGATGACCTTGGTCCCGAGCAGGCTCCCGGCGGTGAGCGCCTCCTGCCAGGGGATCCCGATGAGCCAGGCCACCGGCGCCATGACCAGGCCGAGCAGCCCCTGCAGGGTCACCGCCTGCCCGCCGACGGGAGGCAGCAGCCCGAGCAGCTGGTTGACCAGGCTGACAAGGGCGACCAGCACCACGAGCATGGCGACGATGTTGAGCAGAAGCTTCAGCCCGTCCGCCGTCCCCCGGGTGATGGCGTCCATGGAGCTGGTCGATTCCCCCGCGGCCACGGCCTCCCCCTCGGTCACCGGCCCGGAATGGGGAACCATCAGCTGGGCGATCACCAAGGCCGCCGGGGCGCTGATGAGGGAGGCGGTGAGGATATGGCCGACGGCGTCGGGGATGACATTCTGCAGGATGGTGGCGTAAAGGACGAGCACCGTGCCGGCGATGGTGCTCATGCCGCAGGTCATGAGGGTGAACAGCTCGCCGCGGGACATCTTCTGCAGGTAGGGGCGGACCAGCAGCGGCGCCTCGATCATGCCGACGAAGATGTTGACCGCCGCGCCCACGCCGACCGCCCCCCCGATGCCCATGGTCCTCTGCAGCAGCCAGCTGAATGCCCGCACGATCGAGTGCAGAACCCGCCAGTAGAAAAGGAGGGCCGAGAGGGCGCTGACCACCAGCACCAGGGGCAGGGCCCGAAAGGCGAGGGTGAAGGAGGCCCCGGGCGCCGTCTCCGCGTAGGGCAGCGGCCCGCCGCCGAGAAAACCGAAGACCATGGAGGTGCCGGCGACCGTGGCCCGCTCGAGCATCAGAATCCCCCCGTTCAGGGCCAGGAAAAATCCCTTGAAGGGCGGGAACTTGAGCAGGGCGGCCGCGAGCAGGAACTGCAGCAGCAGCCCCGCCGCCACCGGCTTCCAGCACACGCGGCGCCGGTCCTCGCTGATCATCCAGGCCAGGCCGACCAGCACCAACAGTCCGAAAAAACCTTGCCATTCCATGGCGGCAGATTGGCCGAGAACAGCTCAAATGTCAAGTTCCGCCGGCCTCGCCCGGCCCTTTCGCCCCTCTCCCCCGGGGGCGTTGCCTGCAGAAGGGTTTCGTGTTAGAAATAGGACGAAGGCCGAAGGTGGAGGCCTTCATTTTTTCTTTCCCACCCTGCCCGCAGCGGAGAAGACATTGAAACTCAGAGGCATCCTCGCCATCCTGGTGGCCGTCGTCCTGGTCACCCTCGCCATCTTTTACTTCCAGGACACCGACGCCCCCCAGCTTTCCCTGAGCCCGAAGCCCGGCCCGATCTCGGCCAAGACCGCCATCCAGCTCACCGTCCATGACGCCGGTGCCGGCCTGAAGAGCGTGGAGGTGAGAGCGGTCCAGGGAGAGACGACCTTTCCCCTGGCCAGCCAGGCCTTTGCCGGGGAAAAGACCCCCCAGAAGCTCGAATTCGCCCTCGACAAGAAGGGCCTCAAGGACGGCCCGGTCGAACTCCGCGTGGTCGCCTCCGACGGCTCCGCCTACCATTTCGGGGCGGGCAACCGGGCCGAACAGAGCTTCACCTTCGACCTGGACCGCCGGGCTCCGGTCATCTCGGTCGTCTCCAACGCCCACAACTTCACCCAGGGCGGATCGGGCCTGGTCGTCTACACCCTCAACGAGGAGGTCGAGAAGACCGGGGTGACGGTGGGAGAGCTCTTCTTCCCGGGTCACCGGCAGGAGTCGGGGCGCTACGTCTCCCTGTTCGCCTTTCCCCACAACATGAAGCAGGGGGAATTCCTGCCCAAGGTGGTCGCCGTGGACCGGGCCGGCAACGAGCGCAGGGCCGGGTTCTACTACCACACCAACAGGAAGACCTTCCGCCAGCGCCAGATCAACATCAGCGACAACTTCCTGGAGACCAAGACCCCCGAGTTCGAGGAGCTGGCCCCCGACCTCCAGGAGCCACTGGAGATCTTCCTCAAGGTCAACCGCGACCTGCGGGTGCAGAACCGGGCCGCCCTCGCCGGGTTCGCCGCCCGGACGGCCCCCCGGCCCCTGTGGGACGGGCCCTTCCTGCGCCAGCCCAACGCCGCCACCCTGGCCCTGTTCGGCGACAACCGCGCGTACCTTCACAAGGGGAAGAAGGTCGACCGCCAGACCCACCTCGGCATCGACCTGGCCTCCACCGCCCAGGCCCAGGTGCCCGCGGCCAACGGGGGCAACGTGGTCTTCGCCGACTACCTCGGCATCTACGGGCTGTGCGTCATCATCGACCACGGCCTCGGACTGCAGACCCTCTACGGCCACCTGAGCTCGGTCGAGGTCAACGAAGGCGACGCGGTCACCCGGGGCCAGACCCTCGGCCGCACCGGCGCCACCGGCATGGCCGGCGGCGACCACCTGCACTACGGGGTGATCCTCGCCGGGCTTCCAGTCAGCCCGGTAGAGTGGTGGGACGGCAGCTGGCTGAACAACAACATCACGGGCAAACTGGAACTGGCGGCGGAGACGGACGCCAACTAAGCCTCTCCCCCCACCAGCGACTCTCCGAAAAGTGAAAGGGCCCGCCATCCGGCAGGCCCTTTCCTTTTTTCAGCCACATTCCCTTTCCGTCACATCGATATCTACTCATCCCTGCGCCGCCGGCACAGCAGCCCCATGCCCGCCCCGATGCCGAGGAGCAGCCAGGCGCCGCCCATCACCGGCACCCGCGTCGGGTCGGCGGCGACGCTCTCCCCTCCGGATCCTGTCGACCCGCCCGGGGAGGTCTCCGTCGGCTCCCCGATCAGGAAGGGCGACAGGGAGGCGGTTTCCCCGCAGACCCGGTCGTTAACCGTGTCGACCGAGGTGGTGATGTCGGTCCAACTGCCGCCGCTGTAGTGGAAGAGGGCCAGGCTCGACTCGTTGCCGGGATCGGCCAGCTCGGCCTCGTCGTAGCCGAGGCAGACCGTGATCGTCCCGGAGTAGCCGGCGGCGGTGGTGACGTCGCAGGAGGAGCCGGGCAGGATGCGGAAGTTGGCGGGTCCGTCCGGCTCGCCGCCGGTGGTGACGGTAACCTCGCCTCCGGCGGTCACGGTCTCGAAGGTAAGCCGGACATCCGGGGTCGGGGTGACGGTCACTCCGGAGCCGGGGGTAACGCTGCCACCCGAGACGCTATCCAGGCGGATGGTGTCGTTGCAGGTGGCGATGTTGCCCGCCCCGTCGCGGAACTGGGCATAGACGGTCTTGGTGCCGAGGCCCGCCGAGAGGGTCCACGATTTGCCGGCGGCGTAGGCCTGCCAGGCGCTCCATGTTGAGCCGTCGTTGCTGAAGCGCATGTCGATGGCCCCCCCGCTGTCATCGGAGGCGAGGAGGACGAGATCGACGGCGGTGCTGCTCGTCGCCTCATCGCCCCAGTTAATGCTGATCGAGCCGTCCGGGGCCGTATCGTCCACCGCCAGCTCCAGGGTCGAGAAGGTGGCCACGACGCTCTCCGAGACGTTCCCCGACCCGTCCATGGAGACCGCCTGCAGATAGTAGGTGGTCGAGGGCGAGAGGTTGGTCAGGGTGAGGGCGTGACCGGTGGAAAGACCCGGCAGGGTCCGGACGCTGTCCAGGGCCGTATCGCTGGTGCCGAACTTCACCTGGGTGGTGGCCGGTTCGTCGGTATCCCACGCGATCCGGGCGCTGGTTTCGAAGACCTCGGCGGCGTAGGGCGCCGTGGTGAAGGCCGGCCCTGCCGTGTCGGGCGCGGCATCGGTGGTGAAGCTCACGGTCGCGCTGGCGGTCGGCCCGTTGCCGCTCGGGTCGACCGAGGCCGCCTGGAAGCTGTAGGCGGTCGCCGGGGCGAGGTTGGTCAGCACCACGACATGCTCGGTCACCTGGGCGATGTCGCCGGCAAAGAGACTCAGGGATCCACCCTGCAGACCGTAACTCACCCGGCTGTCGGCGATCTCGTCGGTCACCCAGCGAAGGGTGGCGGTGCTGTCGGTGACAGCGATCACCGCCGGCCCCTCGGTGATGACCGGCACGGCCGTATCGGGGTCGGGGTTGGTGGTGACCCCCAGCGGCACGGTGAAGCCGGCCCCGGCGTCGCTGCCGCTGCCGCCCGTGTCGGCCGCGAGGAAGACGATCTCCCTTTCGGCCCGGGCAACGACCGTGTTGCCGCTCAGGTCGGTGGAGGCGATGCCGATGGAGTAATCGGTACTCGGCTGCAGGTTGACCAGGGTGACCTGGTGCCGATTGAGCTTGGCGCCGTTCGCCCGGCGCAGGTTGGTGTCGGAGCCCTGGCCGTAGTTGACCACCGTGTCGGCCGGCTCGTCGGTCTCCCAGAAGACGGTGAGGCTCCTGTCGGTCTTGTGGATGATCTCCGGCCCCCGGGTGACCTGCTGCTTTTTGGTGTCGGGCTCCCGCTCGGTGCGGAAGGTATAGATCGTGCTCGCCGCCGGGCCGTTGCCCGCCGCGTCCCGGGAGAGGACCCGGAAGTAGAAGAGGGTGTCGGCCGGCAGATTGACGATGGGGATGTTGTGCTGCCGGACCAGGGCCGTGCGGCCGAGGGTCGCGCCGAGGGCGTCCGTGGTGCCGTACTCGATGACCCCGTCGGCCTGCTCGTCGGTCACCCAGCGGATCACCGCCGACTGGTGGGTGGTGTTGACCACCAGCGGCCCCTCGATGATCACCGGCGCCAGGGTGTCGGGGGTGGCCAGGGTAGTGAAGGTCCGGGGGGCGCTCAGG
This sequence comes from Desulfuromonas sp., assembly GCF_002868845.1. Lineage (NCBI taxonomy): Bacteria > Pseudomonadati > Thermodesulfobacteriota > Desulfuromonadia > Desulfuromonadales > Desulfuromonadaceae > Desulfuromonas > Desulfuromonas sp. The sequence goes on along the minus strand of NZ_PKUB01000021.1, from coordinate 25,116 downwards.
GTCGGCCCGTTGTTGAAGCCGTCCTTCGAGGAGACGGTGAAGGTGTAGAGGGTGGTCGGGTCAAGGCCGGTCAGGTGGACCACGTGCTCGGTCACCAGGGTATCGTCGCTGGCCACCCCGTAGGCGATGCCGTCGTTGTAGGAGACGCCGCTGGTCGCCGGCTCGTCGGTCGTCCAGACGATCGTCGCCTCGGTGTCGGAGATGTTGATCGCCATAGGCCCCTCGACGATCACCGGCGCCGCCGTGTCGGGCTCGGCGACGGTCTCGAAGGAGACCAGGGCGCTCTCGGTCGGGCCGTTGCCGGGCTCGTCGGTGGCGGCGATCTTGAGGTAGTGGAGGGTTTCCGGTGCGAGGTCCGCTACGGTCACCCGGTGGCTGGTGGACAGGGTCGGATCAGTTACGGTTTGATCCACCTCAGTCGTCGTCCCGTAATGGAGCACCCCGCTCGTGGGCTCGTCGGTGGTCCATTCCACAACGGCGGAGTTGTGGGTGATGGAGGTCACCGTCGGGCCCTCCAGGATGACCGGTGCGGTCGTGTCCGGCGTCGGTTCGGTCCGGAAGGAGATGACCCCGCTTTCGGTCGGGCCGTTGCCGGCGGCGTCGGTGGCGAAGACGCTGAGGTAGTAGGTTCTGTCTGGGGTCAGACCGTTTAACACCAGGGAGTGGGTTGTGGACGAGCCGGTTTCGTTGACTGCCGTCCCCGGCGGGTCGGCAAGGCCGTACTTGACTCCGCCGGTTGCCGTCTCATCGGTTTGCCATTCGACAACTACCGACTTGTCAGTAATGGCCGAAACCGTTGGGCCGGAAAAAATGATCGGCACTTGGGTGTCGGTCATGGAGAGGATTATATTCTGCAAAATATTCTCTGACACATTCAGGCCCCTGACCTGAGTCTGACCAAATCCACTCCCTGAGGGGGGGAGTATTGTTTCATCGTATATATAGGGGGGAAGCGCCAAACTATAATTGCCTGATGCATCAGAAACAGCCCTGCCGTTATCATACCTAATATAGTTATATACTTCGCCAGATGACCAATTCTCTAAAATTCGCAACTCTACACCACCGACCGCTACCCCATTACTATCCGTTGTCTTTCCATTTATCGTCACAAATGGCACGATGACATCTTGCGTCGTGTGATTGGCAACAGTCACGTTCGAAACAATGGGTCTGATCGACCAGAAATCTGGAGTTTGGGTCGTTGTGCTCTCATAACCAAAGAGATTTATCTTATAGGTACCTGGTGCTACGCTGAAACTATACCCCCCACTAGCGTCCGTAAAGTAATAATCACCAATCTGAGTATTGCTGCCTTGATCATAGAGATCCACCCGTACGTTGTCCAACGGTGTCCCACCAGACGTCTTCACTACCCCGCTCAGGAGGCAGGCGGCATCGGCCGAAAAATTGCGAACCATGTCGCCGTTTATTTCCACACCGTTGTAAATTGTTTGTGCCAATCCGCTATCTCTAGGTGGCAACACCGTGATGTCGTATGTATATGGAGGGAGGGCCAAACTATAATTGCCTGATGCGTCAGAAACAGCCCTGCCGTTATCATACCTAATATAGTTATATACTTCGCCCGATGACCAATTCTCTAAAATTCGCAACTCTACACCACCGACAGCTGCCCCATTACTATCCGTGGTCTTTCCACTTATCGTCACAAATGGAACGATGACATCTTGCGTCGTGTGATTGGCAACAGTCACGTTCGAAACGACGGGTCTGATCGACAAGAAATCCGGAGTTTGGGTCGTTGTGCTCTCATAACCAAAGAGATTTATCTTATAGGTACCTGGTGCTACGCTGAAACTATACTCCCCATTAGTGTCCGTAAAGTAATAATCACCAATCTGGGTATTGCTGCCCTGACCATAGAGATCAACCCGTACATTGTCCAAAGGTGTCCCACCAGACGTCTTCACTACCCCGCTCAGGAGGCAGGCTTGGTGCAAAAGCACCACATTCTGAAGCACATCCGCGCCGCTCACGACAATCCCATTCACCACCGACTCATCAAACCCACTGGCATTGACCGTGAGCTTGTAATTGCCGTCATTGACCGGGAAGCTATAAAAGCCATTGACATCGGTCGTGGTCGAGTCGACCTGGGTCATGGTACCGGCATCAGCCAGGGTGACCGTCGCACCAGCGGCGGGGTTGCTGCCCCCGTAGATGGTCCCGCGCAGGGTGTAGGCCACGGCGCCGGAGGCGGTGAGGGAAAGGGCGCAGATAAATAACGAGACAACAAGGGCGAGCTTTTTCGTGGCAGCCATGCGGTACCCCCAAATGATTTCATGGCAGGAAAATTTCTACTTGCGCGGCTGAAGAACCACCGCCAGTCCGTTCCCTTCGAACAGGGCCGCGGGCAGGCTGGCGCCGACATAGTCCTTGCCGTCCGGCGCGCTGATCCTGACGTAAGCGTCCGCCGGGGCCGCGGCGCCGATGTCGAAGCGCCCCTGGGCATCACAGGTCACCGTCACCGACCGCTCTTCCTCCCCGCTCGAGAGGGTGACAGTCGCCCCGACCGCCGGGCTGCCGTCCGGGTAGCTCACCTTCCCCCCCAGCGCCAGACACGCTCCGGGCATCCCGAAAACCACCATCAAAACCAACACCAGCAGCAACCCTTTGCGCATGATCCTGCTCCTCTCAGAAACGATCCGCTTGAAAAGGCCTACCAATCCCAAGAAAGCTAAAGCCGCTCCACCGGCAGAAACTCCGGCGGAAGCGGCTTAAGCCCTCCAGCCCCATAGACCAATCCATCACATCGAAAAAAAACCGGCCAAATAAACTAAAATTTTCGAATTGGATTCGATTAACTATCAACGATGTCGTCAACAGAAAAGCGTTCGAGGTGGGAGATTTTGCGAAGAAGGGGATGGGAAAGGGCGGATCACACAACCCGAACCGGCGCGAACCCGCCTCCCGGGGTGCGCATATTGGTGACCTGCCCCCGGTAAAGCCGCGCCGCCACCCCGAGGATGCGGTTGCGGTAAGCATAGAGCCGGAAATCGGTCTTCATCGGTCCCTCCGGCCCCTGCTCCGTGAGGGAGGGCTCGGCCAGGGCCTGCACCAGGGTCTCCTCGGGCACCAGGGTGTTGAAGCGGCTGCGGGAGATCTTGCGCCCGAGCAGCACGCCGCGGCTGCCGAAGCGCGAGACCGGCTTGAAGACGAGGGCCTTGCGCTCCTGCCAGACCTCCTCGGGGTCGAGGGCGGAGAGGAGGCGGCTGCGGGGGACGAGGGACGCGAAGAGTTCGGCGTCCCGCTGGCGCAGGCCGAGAGTACGCAGCTCTTCGGGGGAGGACCACAGGATCATGCGCCGCTTGTCGGCGAGAAGGCCGTAGGTGAAGGGGTTGGGGGTAAGGCAGACCGCCCGGCCCAGGTAGGCGGCGCGGAGGCCGGCCATGGCGTCGCTCTCCAGGTAAAAGTCGCAATGCCGGTTGTAGACCAGGTCGGCCCGCTGCCCCCCCAGGGAGACCCCGCCGGGCCCGGCCTCAAGCTCCGCCGGGTCGGCCACGACGGCCGCCGCGCCCCAATCGGCGAAGAGGTCGGCGAAGGCGAGCATCTCGGAGTAGAGGAACTGCTCCCGGGGGTTCTCGTCGACAATGGCAATGCACTGGGGCCGCGCGGGCCGAGCGCCTGCAAAACCGCCCATCTCGTCGGCGAAAGAGCGCAGCAGCTGGGCCTTGAGCCGGTGCGGCAAGCCGCTCGCCAGAAGGGGAGTGCCGGGAAAGTGGGCCAGGTAGGACAGGAGCGCTCCGCCGGCGTTGGTGTTGACTTCGATCAACTTGGCGCCTTCCCCGGTGAGATGAAAGTCGTACCCCATCATCACCGAGTCGTGTCCCGGGTCGAAACGGGCGGTTTCCGGCACCTCGGGAATCACCCTGTCCCGGTAGGCAGGCAGGCGGCTGAGCCGGTCCAGGGCCCGCACCAGGCGGATCATGCGCGCCAGTTCGGCGCGGGGCAGCAGGACGATATGGGGGCTGACGGCTTCCCGGTGATCAGTCATGGCATTGCTCCCAATGGCAAGAAGGCCCCCGCGGGGACACGGGGGCCATCATGCCACAGCTTTCCGGCAAAGAAAACCGCTCAGGCCGACGCCCCGACCAGGACCCGGCGGATGGCCTCGCCGTACTCGCGGGCCGTGAGGGGTTTGTTCACCATTTCCCGGATGCCCAGGGCGGCGACCGCCTCCGGGGTCAGTCCCGGGCTGTAGCCGGTGCAGAGGATGATCGGGATGTCCGGCCGGATCCCAACCAGGTGCCCGGCCAGGACGGTCCCGGTCATCTGGGGCATGGTCTGGTCTGTGATCACCAGGTCGAAGTCGTCGGGTCGCTCGCGGAACAGCTCCAGGGCCTCGGGTCCGCTGGTGGTTGCGCTCACCCGGTATCCGAGCCGTTTCAACCCCTGGTTGCCGAGATCGGCGATGCTCCGCTCGTCATCGACGAAGAGGATGTGCTCCCCCCCGGCGAAGGCCGATGCCTTCTCTTCGGCCGCGGCCACCGCCTCCCCGAAGAGCTGCGGGAAATAGACCTCGAAGGTCGTTCCCCTGCCCGGCTCGCTGTCGATCAGAATGGCCCCCCCGTGGCTCTTCACGATCCCCTGGACCACGGTCAGCCCGAGCCCGGTCCCCTGGTCCACGTCCTTGGTCGTGAAGAACGGTTCGAAAATGCGCTCCTCCACCTCGGCGGTCATTCCGCAGCCGGTGTCGGAGACGGTGAGCCTCAGGTAGGCCCCTTCCTCGAGATCGTGATGCCGGGCGGCACCGGCGGCGACCCGCTCTTCGCTCAGGCCGACCCGAAGGGTCCCCTCCCTCGTTCCCATCGCCTGGGCGCCGTTGGTGGCCAGGTTGAGCATAACCTGGTGGATCTGGGTGGGATCGGCCAGGACCACGTCCCGCCCCGCCTCCAGCCGCTGCTCGATATCGATGGTCGTCGGCAGGGAGGCCCGCAGCAGCTTGAGGGTTTCCTTCACGATGGGAGCGATCTGGACCGGCTGCCGGGGCTGGCTGCTGGAGCGGCTGCTGGCCAGGATCTGCTTGACCAGATCCCGCGCCCGGCCCGTCGCGGCCAGAACCTGGTTCAGATGTTCCCGGGCCGGGCTGTCGGGGGGAAGGCTTTCGAGGGTGAGTTCAGTGTAGCCCATGATCGGGGAGAGGATGTTGTTGAAATCGTGGGCAATGCCCCCCGCCAGGGTGCCGATGGCCTCGAGCCGCTGCGCCCGGCCCAGCTGGCGCTCCATGCGCATCTCGTTGCTCATGTCGCGGATCAGGGCGACATAGTTGACGATCTCCCCCTTCGGGTTGCGCACGGGGAAAATCGTCCTCTCCCCCTCGAAGCTCCCACCATCCTTCCTGCGGTTGATCACCCGGCCCCTCCAGGGCTCGCCGCGCCTCAGGGTGTCCCAGATATCCTCGCAGGAGATTTCATTTTGCTTTCCGCTGCGCAGAAAACCGACCCCCTGGCCGACGATCTCTTCCCGGCTGAAGCCGGTCAGCCGTTCCACGGCTGCATTGGCGTACTCGATCTTGCGCTCGGGGCCGATGATGATGATGCCTTCCACCGCCTGCTCCACCGTCGTGGAGAGCAGTTCCCGCTCCAGGACCATTTCCTTGACGTAGACATACCCCAGCAGGGGAATGGCCAGCAGGTGCAGACTGTTACGAACCGGCATCAGGGTGCTGTGGCTGACCATGCCCGTGGCGAGGTCGAAGATTTTAAGGAAATCCTCCAGGAAAAAAAAGCCGAGGGCCAGCAACACCATGTTGCGGACCCACCCCCTGCTTCGGACCAGATAGAAAAAGGCCACCATCAGCACCGCACAGCCGACCAGGTGAAAGGACCAGTCGCACCAGGTCTTGGCAAACCGGAGATCGGGAAGGGCGACTGCGACACGTCCCCACCACAGGAAGGTGGTGGCGAAACATGCGCCCACCAGGGCGAGTCCGCCCAGAAGGAGACGCCGCCCGAGAGCGGCCGCGTTCAGCAGGTACTGCACGAAGGCCACCGCGACCACGGTCTCGGCAGCCAGGGAGAAGGCATGTTTGAGGGGCGGGAAAAACAGGTGCACGCTCTGGTGGTCGACTTCGCCCATGTGCAGGAGATTGCCCACCAGCATCAGCACTTCGCGGGCAAAGCCGAGCCCGAACCCCCAGATCAGCAGCCGCTCCCGGGGCGCGACGGCCCTGCGGTTCTTGAACCAGGCCAGGACAAGGAGAGCGCCCCAGAGGGCCGCGGCCAGGCCGAAGGGCACGAGGTTGTTGCCGGCCTCCCCGCGCCCCCCTGAGAACTGGGCGATGATATCGAGCCAGAAGTTGATTGGGTTGTCCATGAAAATCTCCGCCAGGAAAAAATTCGCCCCCAAAGCGCCGCACCAATAGAACAGGCCAATTAGACCAATACAATACGATTAACCCCCTCTCAGGGCAAGCCCAAACGATTCCCGGGGCCCAGGTTTCTCTCGCCAACCGGTTTGACATGGGAAGGTTTTGGGTCATAATTTTAATGTGATTTCCATCTTCTTTTTTCCACCCATCAAAGGGGGTGCCCATGCCACAAGAATTGAAATTGCAGGAAGCGATCAAGCTGGCCATCCAGTCCAAGAAAAACCTGGTCGATTTTTACCGGGAGGCCGCCCAGATCACCGAAAACCTTGCGGGAAGAGCCGTTTTTTCCAACCTTTCAGAGGAGGTGAGAGAAAACGTGAAGCGCTTCTTCCATCTCTACCTGGGAGCGGAGCTGGGGACCTTCGAGGACTTCATGGCCATACCGCCCAACCCCGACACCGCCATGCTAACCGAGCTGCGCAAATCCCTCAACGAGAGCGTCCATGAGCGCCGGGCCCGGGAAATCGCGCTGCGCGAGGAAGAAGACCTCGAAAAGAACCTGCGCTCGATCGCCTCCCGGGTCGTCGACCCCTCCGCCCGGTCGGTTCTGGAGAAGGCCGCCGACGAGACCCGCAACCATGCCATGATGATTGAATCCGAATACGCCCGCACCATGGCCATGGTCCACGAAACGGACGTGGCCACCTACGTGCGCGAATAAAGGCGGGAAACGACCCCTTCAATCGAAAAGCAGGGAGGAGAACAGGTATGCCGCAGGAGTTCAAGCTTCAAGAGGCCCTCAAACTGGCCATCGAGACCGAGAAAAATGTCATGGATTTCTATAAGCGGGCCGCGGAGATCACCCGGGACGAGCGGGGAAAAAAGGTTTTCACTCAGCTCGCAAAGGAGGAGCAGGAACACGCCGGCCACTTCTTTCCCCTCTACCAGGGGGCAGACCTCGGCAGCTTCGAGGACTTCATGGCCACCGCGCCCCAGCTCGACTCGGCGATGCTCGTCGAGCTGGAAAAGTCCCTCGACGAAAACGTTCAGGAACGCAAAGCCATGGAGATTGCCCTGCGCGAAGAGGAGGAACTCGAGAAAAACCTGCGCCTAACGGCCTCCAAAATCGCCGACACCGCGGTGCGGGCGGTCTTCGAGAAGATGGCCGAAGAGACCCGCCAGCACTACCAGATCATCGAATCGGAATATGCCCGCCTCATGGGAATGGTCCATGAAACGGACATCGACACCTATGTGCGCGAATAGGACCCGGCCGGCTATCGGCGCCGCGACCTTCCTGCTTCTGGCCCTGGCGGGGACAGCCTTCGCCCAGGCGCCCCAGGTGGACCACCTCGGCGCCCACCGCTTCCGCGGCATGGAGGAGTTCCAGCAGGTCATCGACGCCCGCTGCACGATCTGCCACACCCGCGAACGGGTCGATATCGCCATCAAGAAAAGGCGGGCGCTGTAGAAGATCGAGCGGCGCATGATCAAGCGGGGGGCGATCATCACCGAGCAGGACCGGAGCGTCCTGGGAACCTTCTGGGGCAACCCCATGAAGGAGAAGACGCTGCCCTCCCAGCCCTAGTCCACCTTCCTTGAGCGGCCGGCCTTTGTGCCGGCCGCTTTTTCATCCATCCGGTATTTTCCGAAAACTGGAGGCAGGGGCCTCCAGCCCACCCCTTCGCACAGGACTCGGGCAGAGCACTCTGGATGCCGCGGCATCACAAAAAATAAGAATATGCTAATTTTTTTCTTTCCGCTCCACCGTCCCCGTGGTAATATCACCCCTTCCACGAGGAAGGGTCGGATATGAACGGAAAGAGCCTGCGAACCATCAAAGACTGGCCCGAGGAGGAGCGTCCTCGGGAAAAGCTGCTGGGCCGCGGCGCCGGGGCCCTCAGCGATGCCGAGCTCCTCGCCCTGGTGCTGCGCACCGGCACCGCCTCGGCGCAGGTCAGCGCGGTCGACCTGGCCCGGTTGCTGCTGGACCGCTTCGACACCCTTCAGGGAATCGCCGGCGCCGCCGTCGCCGAGCTGTGCCGGATACCGGGCGTCGGCCCGGCCAAGGCGGCGGAACTGCAAGCGGTGTTCGAAATCGCGCGCCGCTCGGAGCAAAGGTCATGGAAGCCGGGGGAGCGCTTCACCGGCTCGAAGGCGGTCTTCCACCACTTCCAGGCAGAGCTCAGGGATCTCAAGAGGGAGGTCTTCCTGGTCGTGCTCCTGGACAACAAGAACCGCCTTCTCCGCTCGCCCGTTCGCATCTCCGAGGGGAGCCTCACCGCCAGCATCGTCCATCCCCGGGAAGTCTTCACCGCGGTGGTGCGGGAGTCGGCCGCCGCGGTGCTCTTCGTCCACAACCATCCCTCGGGAGACCCCGCACCCAGCCGCGAAGACCTGGAGATCACCTCGCGCCTGCGCGAGGCGGGCGAGCTCATGGGGGTGCGGGTGCTCGACCACATCATCATCGGCCGGGGCAGGTACGTAAGCCTCGCCGACCGGGGACTGATGGGCTGATTGCGGTTGCCCCGTTCCGCGGGGCCGTGGTATTCTGGTGGCACTGATGATGGAAAAGGCCGGGGCGCGAACCCGGCCTCTTTTTTGCCGCCTCCGGCCAAAGGACACCATGACCCAAGCAACCCCCGTCAGACCCGAACTGCTCGCCCCCGCCGGCAGCCTGGAGGCCTTTTTCGCAGCCATGGAATCCGGGGCGGACGCGGTCTACATCGGCCTTAAAGACTTTTCCGCCCGGGCCAAGGCCAAGAACATGACCCTGGCCGAACTGGAGGGGATGCTCGCCTACGCCCACCGCCGCGGCCGCAAGATATTCGTCACTCTCAACACCCTCGTCAAGGAACGGGAGCTGCCTCAGCTGGCCGAGACCCTGGCCGCCCTCGAGGCGATGCGGGTCGATGCCGTCATCCTCCAGGACATGGCCGTCTGGCGCCTGGCCCGCGAGCATTTCCCGGGCCTTGAGCTGCACGCCTCAACCCAGATGACGATCCACAACGCCGCCGGCGTCCGCATGCTCGAGAGGATGGGCTTCTCCCGGGCGGTGCTGGCCCGGGAGCTGACCCTGGAGGAGATCGCAGAGATCCGCCGCCAGAGCTCTCTCGATCTGTAGCATTTCATCCACGGCGCCCTGTGCTTCTCCTTCTCCGGGCAGTGCTACTTCTCCTCCTACCTGGGGGGCAAGAGCGGCAACCGCGGGCGCTGCGCCCAGCCCTGCCGGCGCCGCTACAGCCACCGCAGCCAGGAGGGCTACTACTTCTCCCCCAACGACCTCTCCGCCATCGACCTGCTGGACCGGCTGGCGCAGGCGGGGGTGATGAGCTTCAAGATCGAGGGAAGGATGAAGAGCGCCGAGTACGTGGCCAACGTGGTCGGCGCCTACCGGCGGGTCCTCGACGCCCCACCCGCAGGGCGCCGGGAGGCCGCCGGGAAGGCCAAAGAGCTGCTCAAGCAGTCCTTCGGGAGGGTGCCGACCAAGGGGTTCCTGACCGGCAGGGCCCCCACCGACATCGCCATCCCCTCCCTGAAGGGCTCCACCGGCCGCTTCCTCGGCGAGGTGACCCAGGTGCGGGGCGGAGAGATCGTCTTCCGCTCCCGGGACGGTCTGCACCTCGGCTACCGCCTGAGGGTCCAGCCCAAATCGGACAAGGCCGGCACCGCCTTCACGGTCAAGGAGCTGGGTCTGGGCCGGGGGCGGGTCAAGAAGACCCCCGCCGGCAGCCAGGTCACCGTCCCGACCAACTTCCGGGGCCAGTTCAAGGTCGGGGACACGGTCTTCAAGGTCTCCTCCGAGAAGGCCTTCACCATGAGCGATCCGGCCTGCCGGCGCAAACTGGGTGCGGCCGGCCGCGAGCCCTGGCCGGTGCGCCTGGAAGTCGGCCTCGAGGGCGAAACCCTGACGGTGCGGGGCGCCAGCGGGGAGACGGCCCTGGAGCGAAGCTACCCGGTGGCCACCGCCCCCGCCACGGAGAGCCCCCTGTCGGAGGGGACCCTGCGCGAGGTCTTCGCCAAAACCGCCGTGGAGCCTCTGGCCCTGGAGGAGTTTGCGGCAAAGGAGCTGCCCCCTGTGGTCATTCCCCCGAGCCGCCTCAAGGCCGTGCGCCGCGACTTCTACGAGGGACTCGCCGAGGCCCTCGTGACGGCCCGACGGAAACGACGCGACCGCCATCGCAAAGAAGCTCTGGACGCCCTGCTCCCCGACGCCCCCCCCCGCCCGGCCGGGCAGCGCCAGGTCACCGTCGCCGTGCGCGACCTGCGCGACACGACCCTGCTGGCCGACCCCGCCGTGGACCGGATTTTTCTTCCCCTCACCCCCGCCAACCTGGGCGGCCTGGGCAAGGTCGCCCGGCGCATGGCCGGGCGGGAGGACCGCCTGGTGTGGGACCTGCCCTTTATCCTCTTCGACGACCAGTGGGCGGGCTATCGCGACGCGGTCGCACAGCTGGTGACCAGGGGCTTCACCACCTTTCGCCTCCACAACCTGGGGCATTTCCCTCTCTTCGACGGCCTCGAAGGGGTCCGCCTGATAAGCGGCTACCGCCTCTTCATCCTCAACAGCCAGGCCGCCCTGGCCTGGAAGGGGCTGGGCGTGGCCGAGACCACCCTCTACATCGAAGACGACCGGGACAACCTTGCCGAGCTTCTGCGCCGCCGGACGGGGCTCAGCCCCGCCCTGACCGCCTACGCCTCGGTCCCCCTCCTCACCTCGCGCATCGCCGTTCGCGGGGTGCGACCCGACCAGCCGGTGGTCTCGGACCGCGGCGACGCCTACCGGGTGAGTACCCGGGGAGGGCTGACGATCGTCCGCCCGGAGGCGGACTTCTCCCTGCTCGGCAAGATGGACGAACTTGCGGCCATGGGGTGCGGGCGCTTCGCCGTCGAGCTGGCCCACGTCGGCGTCTCGACGGCCGAGGGCAAAAAGATTCTCGAGGCCCTCAAAAGGGGACGGGAGGTGCCGGGCACCTCCCGCTTCAACTACGAAATGGGAATGGAATAGGTAAACAGCGGAGGAATGGTCCGGAGGCCGACATGCCCCCGGGACTTACCCGCAGGGGGAGGTGCCGGAGGCGGGGGCGATGACGAAACCCTGCCCGCCGGGGGAAGTGACATAGTCGAGGGCCTGCCCGGCGGCGAAACTCCTGACCTTGGCGTCCATGAGGACCTCGATGCCGTTGATGAGTTCGGTGTCCTCGCCTGTTTTTGGCTCATCCAGAGCCAGCCCCAATTTGGGGCCTCCTCAGCCGAAACCGCTCAGTACGACCCGCAGGGTCTTGCCCGGGTTCTCTTCCTGAATGTGGCCAAGGCGCTCCCTGGCCGCATCGGTGATCGTCAACATCGAACGCTCCTTTCTGTCTGGTTCTGCAAAAACATAATCCATGTTTCTATATATTCTGCTTTCCAAAATGTCAAGCCGCAAAAAAGGGGCGATCCTCTCCGCCCCTCCCTCATGACCTCGGCCCCTTGCCCCTGTCCTAACCGCCGGACTTGCGGAAAGGAAGCTTGGGAATCAGCCGGACATCCTCGTCCTTGCCACGGGCGCCCTCTTTTGCCCCGGGATGCTCGATCAGCCGTCCTTCCCGGTCGATGATCGAATCGTCATCCAGGATGATCATCCCGGTCCGCTCCATGACTTCCTTCTTGTACTGGAAGAGGTAATCGAGCCGCTTCTTGCGCAGGTGATAGGAGAGGGCCATCCAGACCAGGACAACCACGGTGGACACCCCCACCAGGACCGCCATGGAGACGAAAAGGTAATGGGCCGCCCGCTCCCCGGCATTGGCGATGAAGAGAGTGATCGCGTCGAGCTTGTAGACAAAGGCCGCGCTGACCACCAGGAGCAGCAGCCCCACCAGGAAGGGGACCTGGCGCATGTAGTAGAAGGCCAGGTCGAGTTTGCTGTGGGTCTTGCCCCCTTCGGCCGGGGCGATCCCCATTTCCTTCTCCTCCCGGGCCGCCTTGGCGAACATGTACTTGTTGAAGCCGATGACGATAATGGCGAAGATGAAGGTGATCGCCACCGGGGTGGTAAAGGCGCCGATGAGGAAGGCCTTCCAGGGGAACGCGCCCGTTTCGGACCAGATATAGCTCAGCCAGCTGAAGAAAAAGATGAACCCCTCCACCACCCCGATCAGAATGAGGTAGCTGGAGAAGAAGTTTTTCAGTTCCTCCCGGCTGAACAGGCACGCGACGCCCCTCAGGCGCTCGTCCTCGGCGTCGCCAAGCTCGCCCTGTTTCTTTTCATCATGTTGTGATGATGCCATCGAACAGAATCCCTTTTACCTGGAGCTGTGAGTCCGGGGAGGGGAAAGCCGGAACATGCTCCGCAATTTTAGCATATATTGAAAATCATCGCATCCGTCTCCTGGCAGAGAAGAGGGGCGCGGCCTTCAGCTATTTTTTCCGGGCTCCCTTGCCGCCGAACTTTGCCTTGAGCAGGTCCCCGAAGGTGCCAAGGGAGGGGGCCTCCTGCAGGGAAGCGGGCAACTCCGCGGCTTCCCGGCCGGCCTCCTCCCCGGCGGGAGCCAGGGAAAGGCGACGCTGCTCGGTGTCGACCGACTCGACCCTCACCTCCAGGGACTGCCCCTCCGAGAGGACCTCCCGGGGGTGGGAGATGCGCTTGCCGCCGCCGAGCTTGGAAATATGGACCAGGCCGTCGACCCCGGGCTCCAGGGTGACGAAGGCGCCGAAGGTGGTCAGCCGCGCCACCTTGCCGGCATGGCGCGAGCCCTCCGGGTACCTGTCAGGGACCCGCTGCCAGGGGTCGGCCTGTGCCTCCCGCAGGCTGAAACCGAAGCGGTTGCTCTCCCAGTCGACCTGCTTGACCACCACCTCCAGTTCCTGCCCCACGGAGAGCACCTCGGCGATATCCTCCACCCGCCCCCAGGCCACCTCCGAAATCGGGAGCAGGCCCTCGACCCCGCCGATGTCGACAAAGGCGCCGAAATCGCGAAGCGAGGTGATCGTCCCGCGGACCGTCATCCCCTCGCGCAGACTTTTCTGCAACTCCTCCCTCTGCTTGCGCCTCTCCTCCTCGAGCAGGGCCCGGTGGGAAAGGACGATGTTGCGCCCCCCCTCACTGAACTGGGCAACGCGGAAGGGGAGGTTTTTCTCGAGGAACTGCTCCGGGGCGCCGCCGCGCAGGGCCATCTGGGAATAAGGGCAGAAGGCGCGCAGGCTGCCGGCCAGGCGGACCTCGTAGCCCCCCTTGATCTCCTTCTCCACGAAGCCCTCCACGGGAATGCCGCTGCGCCAGGCCTCCTCCATCTGCGCCTTTCCGGCCTTGCCCGAACCGATCCGGGTTGTGAAGCGCAGCTCGCCCCCGGACCGGGACAGGAAGTAGGCGGAGAGGGTTTGCCCCTCCTCCACCGTCAGGTTGCCCTCGTCGTCAAGGAGTTCCTTGCGGTCCAGGACCCCCTCGGCCTTCTGGCCGATGTCGAGGAAGACCCAGTCGGCGGTTATCTTGACCACCGCGGCGTCCACCTTCTGCCCCGGCTCCAGGTTCACCGCCCCGGCCATCTCCCCTTCCAGCAGTTCGGCGAAGCTCTCCTCGCCGGCGCTCTCGGTGACGTCCTTGTCGTCCTCGTCCATGATCTGTCCTATCCGAAGGTTCTGGTTTTTGATTGGGGGCGACTCGCCGCCGCCCCGCGCGGAAGGTCATCCGGAAGACCCGCTCCCGGCGGTCGGGAGCCGGTCGGTGTTTCAGTTCAGCACCTGCACCTCGACCTTTTGCCGGCCCCATTCGAGGGCCTCGCCGTGGGAGTCGAAGTAGGCGTCCAGGCGCACGGGTCCCTTGATGGCCGAGCCGCGGTCTTCCACCATGCCGTAGCCGTAGCCCGGTATGTAGAGGCGGGTCCCGAAAGGCAGGAACTTGGTGTCGGCGGCGATGGTGCCGTCCCGGGACAGCCACAGCCAGGGCAGGACAAGACGAAAGGGGACCATCCAGGGCCGGCGCAGGCTGTCGCCGGAGAAAAGACCGGGGACCGGCTCGCGGGGCCTGGTCCCCATGGCGGTCAGGCCCGAGTAGGCCTTTCCCGCGTTCCTGCCGGTCAGGACGTAGCGGTTCCAGAAATCGAGTTTGAGGTACTTCCAGCTCCCCCGCTCCCAGCCGCAGCAGTCTCCGCAGTTGCAGTACCCCGTCACCTCCATGGTACGCAGCTGCGGCTCGGCGCAGCCGGCCGCCAGCAGCATCGCCAGGAGAAAGACAACAAAAAATACCCGCCTCATGCCCGTCACCCGTGCCGCCTAGGGCTCAACCCCTTCGAGGTAGGGGGCGCCCCTGCGGTCCTGCCGGACCACCGCCCTCAAACTCACCGCCTCGCCCTGCGGCTTCAGGGGGTCGGAGCCCGCCGGAAGCGGCGCGTGCACATAAATGCAGCCGGTGCCATCCTCGAGCATCCAGTCGCTGCGGGAGACGGGCGGCGTCGACAGGCAGGCCCCCTTCCACCCCTTGAACAGGCCGCTGACGAGCACCGTCTGGCCGACATAGGAAGCCGGGGCGCCGCGCAGCTCCGCGACGCTCGGCCCGGCCTGGCTCGAGACGCCCATCCCCTGGGACTGCACGCAGGCCCAGAGGGGAAGAAGCAACAGCAGGGCCGCGAGCAGAATCGCCTTTTTTCTCCAGTTTCGCATGGGCTACCTCCTGATATGGTCCAGGCTCGGCGCGGACTTTTTCTGCTGGAAGCGCAGGGTAATCGCGCGGTCGCCGGCGTTGATCCGCACCGGCCGGGCAACGGCGGCGGCCCGGCTCAGGTTGCCGGGATACCACCAGTCGCTGTAGTCGTTGAGCTGCTCGAGGTCGGTGATATTGTCGAAATTCCCCAGTTCCTGATTCAGATCGAGCTGAAAGGGCCCGGCCGACTGCCAGTCGGAACTGCTCTGGGGCTCGTAGTACCAGAAGGTGACGTTGGCGGAGTTCGAGAAGAGCCCGTCCTGATGGTAGTTGATGATAACATCGTAATCGCCGGGCTGCACGTAGTCGTTGGCGGAATAGTACTCCTCGGAAAGCCCGGTGTTGGCCGAATCGCCCGAGAAGAAGCCGTTGGGGGTGGTCTGGCCCATCCACGGCGCGTACAGTTCCTGGGGCTCCCAGACGTAGAGGTCGAGGTCGGCGTCCGAGTCCCACTCGATATAGAAGGAGAAGCCGCCCGGCACCACGTCCTGGGTCTGGCCGGCCATCATCGCCTCGACGGCGTCGTACCAACCCGCCGCCTTGTCCCGGTTGCAGGCCAGCTTGGCGTACTCGCGCAGCTCGTCGACCACGTCGTCGCCGGAGATCTGGTTGGCCATGGGGGCAAAGATCGCAAGGCCTTTGGAGCCGGAGACCGACCCGCCGAGGCTCTTGTTGGCCACCACGAAGGAGGCGTCCTCCAGCAGGCCCATCACCTCGAGGGCGGCGTTGCGCACCGCGCCGGCCGGAAGCTGGGAGGCGAGGGAGTCACAGAAGTCGTACAGATCGTAGTTGGTCGGGTAATAGTAGTTCTGGCTGTTGCTCTGGGCGCTGGCCACCGCCGCGCTGACCGCGGCGAAGTTGCCGACCAGGGCGTCAGAGAGCCGGCCCACCGCCCCGTGAAGGGCGTCGATTCCGTCCAAGGCGACCGCCGACTTGGTGACCGCCTCCTGGCGCTCCGAATTCTTGTAGTAAGTGNGTAGTAAGTGAAGTACTTGTCGACGATGGTCCCCGCCAGTTCCTCGGCGCCCATGGCCGGCTTGTTCCTCAGGGCGGCGAGGATGGTGTCGTAGGGGTCGCCGTCGCCGGGCTCGGTCTCCTCCGAGAAGACCAGGTAGTCGGTCAGCCCCCGGAACTCGTAGGCGACCTCGTACATCCCCATCAGGCAGGCGTCGAAGTTGATCAGGTCGAGATCCACGCCCGAGTCTGCGACCCCTTTCGCCAGGTCCGGCAGGGTCATCCAGCCGCCGTTGGTCTCGTCCTCCACCGCCCCCTTGGTCAGCGGGGAGACCTTCCAGCCGGCGCCGTGGTCCCAAATCGCCAGGGCGTAGCGCTTGGCGGGGTAGGTCTCGGCCGCCCACTGGATGAAATCGCGCAGGGTGTCCGGCGATCCCATGTTGACGTTGCCGATGGAAGTCCCGGCGGCCAGGTCGATGTTGTTCGGGTCGTTGTCGTTCTTCACAAGGAAGCGCAGGGTCTTGCCCCCGTAGGAGAGGCCAAAGTCGTCGAAGGGGGTGAACTTTGTGCTGAACTCGGCCTGCAGAACGATGTTGACCTTGTCGTCCGAACCGACGGTCTCCATCTCGTTGAGGTCGATGAGACCCGCCGTGGAGAGGTTGTTGTCGGCGCCCATGTAGACCATGTAGGTCCACTCCTTGAGGGGCTGGGCGGTCCCTCCGTCGTCGCCCCCCCCGCCGTCGTTTCCATCGAACAGGCCGTCGTCGTCGAACAGGCCGCCGTCGCCGCCTCCCCCTCCGCAACCGGCAAGGGCCATAACCAGAACCAAACCAACCAGCAGGACCAACCGTTTCATGCTCCGCTCCTTTGTCTGCAATAGATTCAATGCGCCGCGCACCGGGATACCAGCCGGCGCGGGCCTGCAATCGATCGAAAAGGTATCCGAACGGCGCAGGTCAAGCCGTTCGGGACTCCGCGGTGTTCTCACCGGCGGACTCGGGGCCGAGCAGCACCGCCAGCCAGCGCATCTCGTCGCTGCTCTCCAGGGCGATCTTCAGGGTCATGGTCAGGGGAACCGAAAGGAGCATCCCCACCGGGCCGAGCACCCAGCCCCAGAAGACCAGGGAGATGAAGACCACCAGAGTCGACAGCCCCAGACGACGCCCCATGTAGCGGGGCTCGACAAGATTGCCGAAGACCATGTTGACCGCCACGAAGCCTGCCGCGACCAGCAAAGCGCGGCCGGGCCCGAACTGGATGAAAGCGAGCAGGACGGGGGGCACCGCGGAGATGATCGAGCCGATGTTGGGCACGTAGTTGAAAAGGAAGGCGAACATGCCCCACAGCAACGGGAAGTCGACCCCGAGCACCGCCAGCCAGGCGGCCACCACGGCCCCCGTGGCGAGGCTCACCAGGGTCTTGATGACCGTGTAGCGGTTGAGGCCCGTGACGAACTTGTCGAAAAAGCCGAAGGTCTCCTCCACGTCGGAAAAGGCGGCGCGCAGCTTGCCGGGGAAACTCGAAGCCTCCAGCAGGATGAAGACCACTGTGAGAATGATCAGGAAGGTGTTGGTGAGGACCCCGCCAAGGCCCGAAAGGATCCGGGTCACAAGGCGCATGGCCGCTCCGGGGTCGATGTACTGGACCAGGGAGCGGTCGGGCATGGGAAGGCCGAAACGGTCGAGCAGCCCAAGGACCGCAGCGGCCTCTTCCTGCAGGCGTTCCTGGTAAAAAGGGAGGGATTGAGAGAAGCTGTTGAGGGAGGTGCCGACGAGGGCCGCCATGCCGAGTTCCAGCCCGAGCAGGGCGAAGACCACCAGAAGCACGGCGAGGCCCTTGGGACACCCCTTGCGCTGCAGCCAGAAGACCGGCGGGGCGCCGATGACCGCCAGGAAGATCGCCAGAAGAAAGGGGATCAGAAGAGATTCGGCGGCGCGCATCCCCGCCACCACCACCACGAAGGCCGCCGCGGCGACCAGAAAGCGCACTCCCCTCATCTGCCGGAAATCATCGATCAAAGAAAAACCCTTTTCAGGCGGGCGGGACGGCCCGCCAACAAAAAACCGCCCTCCAGCTCAGCACTGCAAAAGGCGACTTTGTGTCTCTGTCTTCAAAAGCGCAAGTCGGTCCCCCTCGGCGCATCATCACCCCCCGGATTAAGCGGAGCTTTCCTTAATTACCGCTTTTGCAGGCGACCTGTCAACCGCAAAGGGCCGCGGGGGAAAGGACAGCGCCGTGTCCCTAAGGTCCGAAGGCCAGCAAACGCCTGGCCCGGGTGAGAGTCTTCCGGGCAAAGGCGCTCTCCGGATTCAGTTCGAGGGCTCTTTGCAGATATTCGATGGCCTCGGCCGTGTGCCCCTTTTGCAGAACGGCGGCACCGAGCCCCGCATGGGCCAGTGCGCTGGCGGGGTGGCCCTGCAGAAGACTTTTGAAATGAGCTGCAGCCTTCTCGGCGTCCCCCGTAGCGAGGCAGAGTCGGGCCAGGCGAAAACGAGCCTCCGACTTCCCCGGGTCGGCGGCCAGGGCTCCCTCGAAGGCCTGAATCGCACGATTCTTCCGCCCCTTTTTCTCGTAGGCCATACCGAGGTTAAAATGGATGTCGACGTTGCCCGGGGCTGTCTCGAGAGCTCTGCGGAAAAGCTTGATGGCCCGATCGATCTCCCCCTTCCCGGCATGGATGACGCCCAGATTGGTGCAGGAGTCGGCATCCATGGGATTGAGCCGGAGAGCCGTCCGGTATTCCGCAGCGGCCTTTTCGACCCACCCCTTGCGCCCGTAGGCCCGGGCCAGGTTGTAGCGGGCCCGGTCGGAATCGGGTTTGATCTGCACCGAGGCCTCCAGGGCCTTGACGGCGGCATCGACCTGGCCCATCTTTTCGTAAAGGGTGCCGAGATTGCCGAGAATTTCGGCATTGTCCGGATCGAGCCGCAAGGCCTCTCGGTAAAGATCCACCGCCTTATCGGCCTCCCCTCTCTGCTCGTATGCGTTGGCCAGGTTGTTGCGCGTGCGGTGGTCTGCGGGGTTGAGGGCGAGAGCGTGGCGGTACTGCTCCATGGCCGCCCCGGTCTGCCCCGCCTCGTAGAAAGCGATTCCCAGGTTGCCATGGGCCCTCGATTTTCCAGGAGATTTCAGAACCACGTCGCTCCACAGGGAAACCGGACTTTCCCAGACCCTGTTGCGTGACCAGGTGGCGCCCGCCATGGCGAGGACAAGAACCAGCAGGAGCACCGAGCGGGCGGGCCCCGGGAGGCGGCGGGCAAGGGCCGTCCCCGCCGCCGACAGGGTAATGACTCCACCCACAAAAGGCAGGTAGAGCCGGTGCTCGAAGATCACGTCGCTAATCGGGATCAGACTCGACTCGACGGAGAGGGCAAGAAAGAACCACAGCAGACCGAAACCGGCCAGGCGGCACAGGGCGGCCTCCTCTCCGCCGCGCCCCCCCCTGCGTGAAAGACGCAGACACCCGAGGGCCAGGATGAGAACCGCTGCCAGAAGCAGGCCCGCCAGAACAACGGGAAACTCGCCGGCAGAGCGGTAGACCGGCCAGTCGTAGTCGAAATTCTGCCCCCAGGGCAGAAGCATCAGCCTCAGATAACGGGCCACCACCGTGAACTGGGTCAGCAGGTACTCCCACCGGGAGATAACCTCGGTCTCGCGGGCCATGTCGCTGACATCGGACAACAGGTCACCGAGGGGCTTATCCGCCCCCGCCAGCCCCAAGGGCAGAATAACCAGGGTGCAGAGCAGGGGCACGATCCAAAACAGTCGGCGGCGGGGGGACGGCCTGAAAAAAGCGACCTCAATAAGGACTACCGACAGGGGCAGGGTGAAGGCGATCTCCTTCGTATGCATCGCCAGGCAAGCTGCCGCAAAGGCGGAAAAGAAAAATAGCACCGCCGCGGCTGACCGCTCGGCCTCCTGGCAGAGCCGGGCCTTCAGATAGAGGACCGCCGAGCCGAGGTAGAAGAGAGTCGCCAGAGAGGCCGCCCGCTGGATGACATAAGTGACCGCCTGGGTCTGGACCGGATGAAGGGCAAACATAAGCCCTGCCACAAGGGGCACAGCAGAGACCGCACCGAAAGAGGCGCCGCCCGGCGCTTCGGAGAAGGTTCGCAGTAAAAGGCGGCAGAAGATATAGACCAGCAGGGCGTTGCCGAGGTGCCCCGCCAGGTTGAAGACATGATAGCCGACGACATTCAGCCCGCCGAGGTGATAATTGAGTGACAGGGTCAGGTAGGTGACGAAGCGACGGGGGTTGAACCGATAGCCCTCCCCCTCCAGCAAAAAACGCTTCAGGTCGCGAATGACGGTGTTGTCGACAATGGAAGCGTTGTCATCGAAAACGAAGGGGACCTCGAAGGTGTTGGAATAGGCCAGAATCGCGCACAGGACAATAAGAAGCCCATGAGCGCACGGACTGGTCGGGAAACGGGAGAGGCGAAATCCCCTATGCACCGAAAACCACCTTTCGAAAGGATGACTTACTCAAAGCAGACCCCGCCGGGATAACCAGGCAGCCACCCAAGCCTTCCAGGGAGGCGACATTAAAGGCCCGGCCGCGGCCGACAGGAAAAAAGGGCCCGCGATGTCGCGGGCCCGAAGGAATCGAAAAAGCATCAGATAATATCAAAGGCAATGCGTTGCGCCGCTACTGGGCTGGATCCTCTTCTACGTCGGTAGCGCTCTCGAGCTCGAGCACCGGCTTCATTTTGTAGAGGTCCTTGCCCTTGTTGTACCTGAGGGAGTTCTGAGCGCCGAGGTTGACGACCAACTCCCAGAGGCCACCGCTGTCGATCCGGAAGTTGCAGTTAACCTTGAACTCGCCGCTCGGCACCTCGACATCGTAGGTGACGCCGTTTACGGTCACCTCGGCGTCGATAGACTGGAGGCGGATCTGCGTGTACTTGCCAGGTTGGACGTGAAACTCGCCAAACAGGGCCGGTTCCTCTTCCATCTCCAGCAGGTCCAGCTCCATCCTTTCATCAAGGAAGTTGACCCAGGGACCTCCGGTGCGGTGCATGGCGACCTGGCCAACGCTCAGGGTTCCCGCCTCGATGGCCAGGTTGGGGGTATCGGTGAAAAGGAGTTGCACTAGAGCCGGATCATCGGCCGGATCATCGGCCGGATCATCGGCCGGATCGTCAGCCGGATCGTCGGCCGGATCGTCGGCCGGATCGTCGGCCGGATCGTCGGCCGGATCGTCAGCCGGATCGTCGGCAGGATCGTCGGCAGGATCGTCGGCAGGATCGTCAGCAGGATCGTCAGCAGGATCGTCAGCAGGATCGTCAGCAGGATCGTCAGCAGGATCGTCAGCAGGATCGTCAGCAGGATCGTCAGCAGGATCGTCGGCAGGATCGTCGGCAGGATCGTCGGCAGGATCGTCGGCAGGAGGGGCGACGGGATTCAGCTCGACGGTCACCATGGACGTCTCGGCCCCCTCCTCCACGAGAAAGACCTGGGGAGCGGAGTCGAAGGGCTCGAACCCTTCAGCCTCGATGCGCACCTCGTAATAACCGCCGGGGAGAAAGACCCGGAAGGTTCCGTCGTCGGGGTTGACACCGGTGGCGGCGACGCGATTCTCGCCACTGCCGGGCACGACCGTGATGATCGCGTCTTCCACAATCGCCTCAAGGGGCGCGCCGGAAACGGGATCGGTCTGACTATAGACGACCCGTCCGGATATGCCGCCATAGAGGGGGAGCATCTCGGCCACCTCGACCACCCGGATGCCGGTGGGATTGAAGATTCCCTGTCCCGTAATTTCATCGAATACGATCGCCCGGGCAGGATCGAAGTCGAGCACAATGGTGCTGGTCTGGCCGGGAGCGATGATGAAGCCGGCGGGCACATGGAGGACCGGCTCTTCGCCGGCGGCCAGCTCAAGAGGAATCTCCTCGTCCGGGTTGTCCCGCATCACCAGATAATTGGCGGGGGCGGCGGGGTCGCCGTTCTGGGCCAGGACCATAACCACCTGAGTGTAGGTGCCCGCGGGGATGTCCGCCTCGCCGAGCAGTTCCTGCTGGAAGGCAAGATCCAAAACATTGATCGCCCGCGGCGGGTCGAACGTGGCGATCAGCGGCAGCTCGGCCAGGGGCAGTTCTTCGCTCCCCTCGGCAGCGCCGCGAACCTCCTGAATGGAAATGACAAGCTCCTGATAGCTGGGGTCCACCGCGTCGGTAAGGGCCAGCTGCAGGGTGCCGACAGAACTGCCGGACGAGTGGGCGTCCCCGGAGCTTGTTCCGCCGCCGCAGGCGGCGAAGATCAAGGCGCCGAGCAGCAGCAGCGACCAGGCGAGGGATTTGAACACACGATTTTTCATTCGGTCCTCCAATTTCATGCCGGTTGTGGATAGAACATCCTTGCAAGAGACAACCGACACAGAGAGCAAGGACCGGACCAATGTCGCAACATCCTGAAAACACAATCAAGAAGCAGAAATAGGGACAGCAGGAGGGGAGGGGCCTCGCCAAAGCAAGAAGGCCGGGGCCCAAAAAGGTCAGCCGCCCCCCAGCGGATGGGACGGTCAAAAAAAGGCCTGCCGAGGTGGGCAGGCCTTTGCTGGAAGGTTCGGGACTCCCCCGGGGAGGGGCGGAACCTAGCCCTGGGACTGATGGAGGTGCACATCGCGCTGGGGAAAAGGAATAGAGATGCCCTCGGCGTCGAAGCGCTTCTTGACGGCCTCGGTCAAGTCGAAGTAGACCCCCCAGTAGTCGGCGGTCTTAGCCCAGGGCCGGACGACGAAGTTGACGCTGCTGTCGGCCAGCTCGGAGACCGCCACCTGGGGGGCGGGATCCTTGAGAACCCGCTCGTCCTGCGCCACCACCTCCAGCAGGACCAGGCGCGCCTTGTCCAGGTCGTCGCCGTAGCCCACCCCGAAGACCATGTCGACGCGGCGGGTTTCCTTGGCCGAGTAGTTGACGATGTTGTCGCCCATCATCTTGGCGTTGGGAACGATGATCAGCTTGTTGTCGGGGGTCTTGAGCTGGCTGGTGAAAATCTGGATTTCCTCGACGACCCCGGCCACGCCCCCGCCCTCGATGTAGTCGCCCGCCTTGAAGGGCCGGAAGATGATCATCAGGACCCCGGCGGCGAAGTTGGCCAGAGAACCCTGCAGGGCCAGACCGACCGCCAGGCCGGCGGCGCCGATAATGGCAATGAAAGACGTGGTCTGGATACCGAGCTGGTTGAGGGCGGCGATAACGACGATGGTGATCAGGGCGGCGTAGGTCAGGCTGGCGACGAAGGAGATCAGGGTCTCGTCGACCTTGCTGCGAGTCATCATGCGCTTGACCGTGCCGCGCAGGGCCTTGGCCACCAAGCGCCCGATGATGAAGATGGCCAGGGCAGCGACGATCTTCAGCCCGTAGAAAGCCGCCCACTCCTGAAGTTTGGGAATGATGGCACTGAAATCCATGATCTACCTCCTGGCTGGATGTTTTCCCGGTTGCCGAAAGGGCAGCCTCTCATTAAGTGGCAAGAATATACTACCCACCCCGGCTGTCAAGTCCAACGTTGCCGGATCGGAAGAGGAAAACCACGGACCACCAACCGAGCGCTGAGCGCCCCCCCCTAAAGGGGAGCGGGATTGCAGAGGTCCTCCCTTTCGTTGGCCAGAGCCCCGCAGTTTCCGCAGGCGTATGCAGGGCGGGTCGATCGGAGGGCGACCTCTTCCGTCAGCCCCTTTTCCATCAACAGGCACATGTGATCCCGGTGCCCTGCCGGCGCGGTGCATGCATTTTCCGTCCGCGGTGAAAACCCCTTCTCTCCCATGGCCATCTCCTTTGCGTCTCGACATGCCAGGTTCGCGGGTTGGAATCCGGCCGAGTCCAGCCCGACCTTCTCAAGTATACCCGGGAGTCCCCGATTTCAAGCTCGGCGGCCAAGGGTCGGCTCGCCGGGGTTCGCCCGGCCCGACTTGACCCTTGAATTCCCCCCCCGACTCTTCGTATCATGGCCTTTCCAGGTCTTTTTCCCATCCCTTCCCCGAGCCATCCGGGCGACAGGGTCCCTTCCCGCCCCGCGCCTTCGGCCCGGGAAACCACCTTTTGTGGAGGCCCCATGAACCTGGATGCCGATCTGATCGAACAGCTGCGCAGGGTCCTGGCCTCGGTCGAACAGATCCTGCCCCGGCCGGTCCCGAAGATTGACTGGGCCGGCTGCTACGCTGCCAACTGGCGCCGCCTCTCCCTCGCCGGCTACCTGGAACCCGCCCCGGCCCTCGACCCGATCCGCCTCGACGACCTGCTCGGCATCGACGAGCAGAAACGCATCGTCGAGGAGAACACCCTGCAGTTCCTTCGGGGGTTTCCGGCCAACAACACCCTGCTGTGGGGCTCGCGCGGCACCGGCAAGAGCTCCCTGATCCGGGCCCTGCTCAACACCTATGCACCGCAGGGGCTGCGGGTCATCCAGCTGGACAAGGACGACCTGCCCTCCCTGCCGGACATTTTCAGCCACATCGCGGGGGAGCCCTTTCGATTCGTCGTCTTCTGCGACGACCTTTCCTTCGAGCCGGGGGAGAGGAGCTACAAGGTCCTCAAAAGCGCCCTTGACGGCTCGGTCTACTCGGCCCCGGAGAACGTTCTTATCTACGTCACCTCCAACCGCCGCCATCTCCTCCCCGAGTATCCCACCGACAACCTCGGCGCCAAGCTGGTCAACAACGAGGTCCACCACGGCGAGGGGGTCGAGGAGAAAATCTCCCTCTCCGACCGCTTCGGTCTCTGGGTCCCCTTTCACGTCTTCTCCCAGGAGCAGTACCTGTGCGTGGTGCGCCGCTGCATCGAAAACCTGGCCCGCAAGAACAACGCCGTTCTCGAATGGACCCGGGAGACCGAGCAGGCCGCCATCGCCTGGTCGCACCGCAAGAGCAAGCGCTGCGGACGCACCGCCTTTCAGTTCGCCAAGCGCTGGGTCGGCAGAAACCTGCTGAGGGTCGCACCGGGAGCCTGAGACGGCCGCCTCGAACCCGCACGGCAAAAGAAAGGCCCACAATCTCCCATCGGGACAAAAAAAGACCGCCCAGCCGAAACGGCAGGGCGGTCTTTGATTTTCCGATCAGGACTGCAAGGTCCTATTTAGCGGCCGTGGCCCCTTCCTGAAGCGTTTTCAGGGTTTCCGAGGCCTCGCTATGCCCGCCTTTGGCCGC